>DAINCT010000285.1:0-5505 GCA_036732245.1 Chloroflexota bacterium
CTGGAAGAGCATATCGGTCGACCGATCGTAGCCCATGCCGACGCGCGCGGGGTTACCACCGTGTTTCGCTCGCTCCCATTCCGCCAGAAAGCGGCCCCGTGTGTTGCCAGCAATATGTCGCGCTAGCTCCTGCGCATAGCGGTCGTAGACGCGCGGCTCATCGTACAGCGTACCGTCGAGATCGAAGACAATGCTCTCGACCGTACGGGGTTCAGGAAATACCATCGAGGCCCGCGTAGGAGGCAATGCGATCTAAATCGTAGCGCTCGCCGCGGCGTGGCAGCAGAAGGTGATCACGCGGGACTGGCATCAACTCGGGGTAGTGGGAATGGAGCGACATGACAACCGGCGCCCCACTGTGAGCCGCGATGAGCGCCAGATCACGGGGCGCCGCGTGCCCGGTCGATCCCACCTCTACTATTTGCATGCCCAGGAACGTTGCCCACCACTCCAAATCATGCCATGCAGGATCAAAGCGTCCGAGCGGCGGACCGTTAGCAGTACAAATCAGGCCTCCGGCGCATGCTGAGAGTAGATCGAGCAGGTCGGCAAAGTGCGGAAATGGTAGCTGAAGCAAGAAGGACCCCGGATCAGACGCGAGGACGTCCGTGGTGACCACCTGCTCGGCTTGGGTCAGCGCCGCCGCGAGCACGGGTGTCAGCTCCGTGACCCTCTCCCGCATGTCCCGGTACGCCGTTGGAACATATACGGCGTGAGGGGATAGCGGTGCGTGTCCCAGTGCTGCCGTGGCAAGGGCCGCACTTTCCACATCCAGAACCAGGAGACGACCGGCGTCGGCGCAGGCCGCAGCCAGCGCCTCGACACGCTCTCCGTTCTCCGGCGTGAGGAGGACGATCGCGAGGCGACCAGACACGGTCTTGAGCACTCGCACAATGTCCGGCGCGACCTGCGCTTCGACCCGATCGTAGAGCGGAGGTGGTATCTCGTCTGATCCAAGCGACGGTGTGAGGCGCGTACCTTCCAGGATGAGTAGGCATGCGCCCGCCTCCCGAGCGGCGGCCACGAAGTCGAGCGTACGCTCCGGATGCGAGCCATGCAGCCGCAGGTCCCCTGAGTAGGCAATTGTTCCGTCCGTGGTTTCGATCAGCATACCCACCGCACCGCCCACGTCGTGGTCGACCGGGACCATCGTAACGCGTATGGGTCCGATTGCGAATTGGCCTTGCATCGGGACCGAGATCGGGCGTTCAACGTACCCGAGGCTCGCTTCCGTCTCACCGAGAGCCCGGATGATGGACGCCGCTGGTTGGGACGCATACACGGGCACGTTCGGATCGATGAAGCGAGTGAGATGAGAGTGGTCAAGGTGGGAGTGACTGAGCGCCACCATCAGGGGACCGGTCGCCCCCGGTAGATACGGTGTTGAAACGCGGAAAACCTGCGATCCATAGAGGCCGGGCACGTACGGGGCAACGTCCAGCGCCACAAGGTCGGCCAAGGTTCGATCAGGCCGCCTCCGCACGTGGCTGAACGGATTACGCGCGGGTTGAAATGCGATGCCGCAGTCGAACAGGAGACGAGCGTCATCATCTTCCACCACTACCTGTGTCCCGCCGATTGTTCGCTCACCCGCGAGTACCGTGACTGTTGTCATCCCTTTAGCCCGGTTCGTGTTACGCCGCGCACAAAAGTCCGCTGCATCAGGAGGAAGACAACGATCACGGGCACCGTCGTGAATACGGTGGCGGCGCAGAGCAAATTGAACGCGGTGCCGTTCTCACCGATAAAGCTGTAGACACCGACCTCGATGGGCTGTACGCCGGCATCCGTGCCATTGGTGCTAGTCATGACGAGCGCCCACAACAGCGCATTGTAGCTCCCTAGAAATATGAAGAGGCCGACCGTGGCCAGCGCCGGCTTGGCTAGAGGTACCCCGACTGACCGCAGATAGCGAAGCCGTGAGCACCCGTCGATGCGTGCCGCATCCCATAGCTCGGTAGGCAGACTTCGGAAGAACTGCTGCATCAGAAAGATCCCGAAAGTGCTGGCGCCCCACGGGATGATCTGGACCTGGTAGGTATTCAGCCAGTGTAGTGAGTTGGCGATGACATAGTCCGGAATGATCGCCACGACCGCCGGCATGATGATGCTGAGAAACACCAGTGCGTATACCAGCTGACGGCCTCGAAAACGCATAGTACCAAAACAGTACCCTGCCAGAGTCGAGGTGATGAGCACCAATCCAGTCGTCGAGCATGCGATCAAGAACGTGTTAACAAAATATTGCGCCCACGGTGTGCCTTGCCAAGCATCCACGTAGTTGCCGAAGTGCCACCGCGGGATCAAGCTCGGTGGAAAATCGAAAACGTGGTCCGCTGGGACCAGTGAGGTGAGCACAACCCAGTAAAACGGGAAGGCAAAGATGACGCAGATGGCGCTGAGAAGAGCGTAGTGCAGCACTCGAAGGGTGACCCTGCGCCAGCGAATCGGCTGGCCTATCCCCGTTCTCGCCCTGGGTCCTGATATGCCCCTGGTGCGCGGAGACGCCCCGCTCACTGGTAGAACACCATGCGGCGGGACACCAGGAACTGCATGGCGGTCAGCGCCGCGACCATCAGCAACACAATGGTCGAGATGGCTGCCGCATAGGGCAAATCGAAGAACTGAAAGGCAGTCTGCTCGATCAGATACCCGGCGATGGATGTACTCTGGCCGGGGCCACCGCCGGTGAGGGTCAATACCTGGGTGAAGACCTTGAACGCGCCGATCAAGTTGATCACCAGCACGAAAAGGATCCAGGGACTCATGAGTGGCAAGGTAATGTGCCGGAACTCGCGGATTCCGGCAGCTCCATCGATGTGTGCCGCCTCGCGCACTTCGCGGTCGATGTTCGTCAGCCCGGCCAGCATGATGAGCACGGTGAACCCCACCTCGTGCCAGATGGTGTAGGCACACAGGATGAACATCGACCAGAAGGGAGAGATGAACCAGTCGACACGCGGGAGGTGAAGCTCGTACAGCAGGCTATCGAGGAATCCATACTGCGGGTTGAAGATCCAATGCCACACGATCGTGGTGGCTACGACCGGCGTGATGAACGGCAAAAGAATGATGGTCCGGAAGATCCCCACGCCGGGTATTGTCTCGAAGAGCAGCAGCGCTAAGCCCAAGGCGATCAGAGCCCCAACCGGGACGGTACCCAACGTGAATTGCACGGTGGCGATTAAGGAGTCACGGACCTGCGGATCGTGGATGAGGCGGTCGTAATTGTGGAATCCCACCCCCGCTCCGCCCAGAAAGCTCGTGGCACGATGAAAGCTCAACCAGATGACGTACACGATCGGCGCCAGCTGAAAGATACCCAGGATTATGAGGGCCGGCGCAAGGTAGCCGTACGGCTCTAGCCAGCCGGCGATCCGTTCGGTGCGCGACGGACCAATCCGAGCGAACGGATCGATGGGAAACCCGGCTGACGGGATCGGGGCCTCAGTTCCCGGCTGCATTCACACTCTGCCCGCCGGAGGGACCGACGGGAGGGCAGGAGTAACCCCGCCCTCCACGCATATTTCCCACGGATTACTGCCCGCTCAAATCCGCATTGACCTGCTGCGCTGCTTCTTTCATCGCCTCCATTGGCGACTTCTGGTTGGTAAGCCCCTGTAGTAGCACGGTTCCGATGTCATTCTGGGCCTTCGACCATCCAGCCAGCGCCGGCTCGACGCGTGCCGTGTCGAGCTCCTCAACGCTCGCCCGCTGCTGTGGATGCTGCCGGTAGTAGCTTTTCATCAGGTTGAACGCGGACCGTCGCACGGGCATATAACCGGTGTTCTCGGCCCAGTAGGCGGTCTGCTTTGTATCGGTGAGCCACTTCATGAAGAGCCAGCCGGCCTCCTTCTCGGCGCTCGAGGCCTTGCTGAACATCATCAACGGCGCGCCGAAGAGCTCGGTGACGCGGCCCTTGGGGCCGGCCGGAAACTTCGCCTCCCCGATCGCCACGCCCGGTCTGGCTCCGGCAATCTCATATGTCAGACCGGCACTGGTACTGATGTCAAATCCGGTCTTCCCCGCGTCGAGGTCGGCTTGATCCTGGTAGTTGGCAGTCTGAGAGATAACGATCTGCTTCTTCCGAACCATGCTGGCAAAGAAGGCCACGGGCGCTGCTCCGTTCTTGGTGGCGAATGCGGCGCGATTGTGGCCGTTGAGAACTTTGTTGCCCCACTCGTACTCCCATGCGTACCAGTCGGACTCGGGCGTTTGGATCGTCGTACACCACGTCTGCGGGGTACCGTTCTTGATCACCGTAAGTTTTTTGCAATCCGCCGCAAACTGTGCCCAGGTGTTCGGGGGCGACTTGATGCCGTGCCGGCGCAGCAGCGAACCATTAAAGTACAGGACGATGTCACTTTTGGAGAAGGGCATCATGAGGCGCTTTTTGCCCAGCAGTCCGTCCTTCCAGTCCCCGACAAAAAAATCTTTAATCGCGGTTTTGTTCAGGCCCTGTTTGCCATTTATGTACGTACCCAGATCCTGCACCGCTCCGCTCCGCGTGTAGCCCTGCACCCAATTCTCGTACGCCTGGCCAAGCGTCGGCGTGTTCCCGGCGAAAATAGCGCTTTGCTCTTTCTGTTGGAGCGCGGTGTAGTTAGCCGAGCTAACCTCATCCACCTTGATGTTTGGATATTGGGCTTCGAAGCGGGTGATCAACTCGTTAAAGGCGCTCAGTAATCCTTGAGTGTAAGCTGTCCAGACAGTAATGGTGACGTCCGGACTGTGATACGGTGCAGCTTTGGCGGTAGGCATGAAGCTCGAGATCGCGAGTGCTAGGGTTAGTCCCGCAGTACCTGCTCGACTCAGTCTCAATCGGATCATCGATACTATCTCCTCATTGACGGAGCGCTCGTGAACAGCGATGTACCTTTACCTTTACTCAATGGTGCGTTATCCCAGTTGCCCATCCTTTGCCGACGCCCTCCTTACCGCTCTTCGCACGTTCTTACGGTTTCAGTGACTCAGATTATAGGCGAGTCCGTTTCAAAATGTAACTCGGTCCATGCAGTTCGCCATGGGAGCGTTTAACTCGCCAGTCCGATGGTCGGCATACCATCCTGGTAGTCGATGATGAGCATCAGATGCGCCGCACGTGTCCCAACAAAGCGTTTGGATGAACCGCGTGAATACCTGGCTTTTCGCCTTTCGAATGAAGAAATTTGGCGTTTTTAAGCCAAATCCTGAATAGCGCTTTGACCTTCGAGCAGGACAGGTGGGATACTGTTTGAGAAATGGCTCGGGTCAAACGAGGGGTCACCTCACGAAATTTGGCGTCTACAAGCAAAAAATTAACCACTGGTCCCTATAGCTCAGTTAGACCGCACCATGTGAATAGTGTGAATGGCACGAATACCCCGCACAGACTCCGACGTCTGGCGGGGTTCTTTTATCGCTCACGCGAATAGTGTGAATAGTGTGAACAGATTCCGTCACACATTGCGTCACACATCATGATTTGGATAGGCACGGTTTACTCCAGATGTTCCGTGTATATCG
>DAINCT010000286.1:0-863 GCA_036732245.1 Chloroflexota bacterium
CCACTGCGGGCCGTGGCGCAGATGATGTAGTTGCTGATTCTGTTCATGGCTCATCGTCGCGCACCCGGGGCGATGACGGTAAATCCCGACAGCCGCGCTGCT
The DNA here is from genome assembly GCA_036732245.1 of Chloroflexota bacterium. Taxonomy (GTDB): domain Bacteria; phylum Chloroflexota; class UBA5177; order UBA5177; family UBA5177; genus JANWJD01. The sequence continues at coordinate 103 of DAINCT010000286.1, forward strand.
TCGGCCAACCGCAGATCGTACGTCACAAACTCACGAATCCAATCCCGAACAGTTCGCGCCGCAGCCAGATGAATTGCATCGAGACTGCGCAACAGATGGGGCTCGAGGGTGCCGGCATCCTCAAGCAGCCGATCATCAAGCCGAAGCAGGAACAAGTTCTGGAGTATGCCACGAGCCCGCACCACGGTTGCATCCTGTTGGCCGCGCACCGCGCGTACGACTTCGACACGCGCCAGGGCACATGATATGCGCCGGGGCCGAGCTTGCAGAAATGATGCGAGATCATGTGAGTCCGACTCCTGTACGACCAACTTCACGATCGCCGAGGAATCGAGATAGACCCCGTCAGCGTTCAAGTTCACGCGCTGCCCGCAACCGATCCGACGGAAGCGCTTCCCCCTCACGCGGCGGGAGCGGCGCGCCCAAATCGAACAGATCGCCGTGTGGCAACGTCATGCGCCCGGTTGCGATCAAGCCTTCCAGGCTATCTCCCGAGGGTGAAGGGACCAGCAACGCCACCGGCCGGCCGTGGTCCGTGACCTCAAAAGATTCACCCTGCTGGACCCGGCGCAGCCAGACACTCGCGTTCTGGCGTAATTCACGGACTCCGATCTGCTTCATTATGCTACATGGTAGCACAATACTAGAGTGGCTCTGGATCATGTAGCAGAGGTCCGGTGGTGCGCGTGGGGGCACACCACCGAACCTCTTGCTCGAGCCCTATTGGCCGCGCGCCAGGCGGTCGATTTCGTTGAACTCGT
>DAINCT010000286.1:873-5481 GCA_036732245.1 Chloroflexota bacterium
CCTATCGTACGAAGACAACATTAAGTCGAGGTTAAGCTCCGGCGCGGCACACCCGTATCGAGGACAAACGCCGGAAGAGGCGCCTCGGGCCGAGGCGCCTCTTCCTGTTTATTCAATACGTTGCGGCTGCGGAGGCTCCCTAGCCGCGCGCCAGGCGGTCGATTTCGTTGAACTCGTCGTCGGTCAGCTGGATGCGTGCTGCCGCCATGTTCTCTTCCAGGTGTGCCACGGAGGACGTTCCCGGAATGGGGAGCATGACCGGCGACCGCTTGAGCAGCCAGGCAAGCGCGATCTGAGCGGGTGTCGCGCCGTGGGCGTGTGCGATCTCGTCGAGCCTGCTGCCGGGCCTGGCCAGGTTGCCGGTGGCCAGAGGGAACCAGGGAATAAAGCCGACGCCCTGTTGATCGCAGGCATTCAACACGTTTTCATGTTCGCGATCGGTCAGGTTGTACCGATTCTGCACGGAGGCAATCGGAACGATCTTTTGTGCAGTGGACAGTTGATCGGTCGTCACGTTCGACAGGCCAACGTGGCGTACTTTCCCTTCCTTCCGCATGTCGGCGAAGGTGCCGACAGATTCTTCGAAGGGCACCCTGGGATCGGGCCGATGGAACTGATACAGGTCGATCTGCTCGAGTCGCAGGCGTCGAAGACTGCCCTCCAACGCTTCTCTCAAGTGCTCCGGGCGACCGTCTGGGTGCCACTGGTCAGGTCCACTTCGAAGGAGACCACCTTTGGTCGCGATGACGAGTCCGTCCGGGTACGGGTACAACGCCTCCGCGATGAGTTCTTCGCTCACGTTCGGGCCATAGGCATCGGCGGTGTCGATAAGATTCACGCCCAATTCGAGGGAGCGCCGCAAAACGGCCAAGCATTCTTCGCGATTGGCCGGCTCACCCCAGATGCCCTTCCCCGTAATACGCATGGCGCCGAACCCCAGTCGATAGACGGGAAGGTCACCGCCGAGTCGAAAGGTGCCGCTGGCCGCGGCCAGTTGAGTGTCGGTTGCGTTGGTCATGGTTGCTCCTTTTGCCTAAGTCACGTGCATACGCGCATACGTGGGGCGCCATCGCACCTTGCAACCACGTATGCGTCACTACCCTGTTGTACGTGGTCGCAAGGTTCGTACCACCACGGGACGTACGCGCCACGGCCAAATCGGAACGGGGGAAGCCCCACAGTTCTCACGGGAGAGGGGCAGTCATCATTCTTCGTGTTGCTCCGGACATGGTAGGGCCAACGGGATTCGAACCCGTGTCGCCACCTTGAAAGGGTGGTGTCCTAGTCCCCTAGACGATGGCCCCGTGCATACCGTTTTATCTTACTCAATGCTCCACTCTAGGCAGTGAGGATCAGATAGATCGCCAGCATAATGCTGGTGACGGCGACGACGATTGCCAGGACGACATCGAGACTCGGGGAAAACCGGACCACGCCGCGGTCGATGTCCCGCCGAATCTGCCAGAAACGCACAGCTCCCAATACGGCGATCAGCAGCCCGGCAAAGACCAGGATGACTCCGACCACCGCGCCGGCTCGGGCCGTTTCAGCCTGGACGTGACCGGCGCCGACCTCGCGCAGTAAGATGCCGGACTTGGCGACCACGAAGCCCAGTGCTACAAGCGCGATCGCCGTGCGTACCCAGGAGAGAAAGGTCCGTTCGTTCGCAAGATGATCGCGGAGTTCATTCGGCCTAGTCTGATCCGTCATCCTCGAGCACCTCTTGTCTTCATTGTTACCCACCGACGTAGACCTCAATGAGTTGACGCATGGATTGTGCGCCGGGTGGCAATTTTCGTCGGGCACACTTATTGCTCCTTGCCGATCATCCCGCTATGATGCATATAGCTTGCATAGGTTATTTATAAGGTGGAATGTAGGAAGGCAGCAGCACAAGGTGCGCTGCGCGGCGGCGGTCTGGGGCCCTTGAATGGGCAGTGCACGGAAGGAAAGGAACGAATGTGATCGTACACGCGGAATTGAGCTGTTTGAACTGCGGTTATGACATGGGAGACGTGGAAGGTCCTCGCGGGGCTTCGATCAACGATCTGATCTTCCTGCCCATCCACCAGGGTGACCGATTGACTATCGACCGGCGAGGCCGATTTCAGTGCCCGCGCTGCGGAGGGCGAATCCTGCCGCAGGGAGTGGCTCCGGTGAACCGTCCGCTGGACCCGAAGACCGTCTACGAAGCGGACATGACGAACGAACTCACGCGCGGAATGCTGCCGTAGCTTCGGTCCATCGGCAGGCGGCGATGTCGCCGAGCGAGTGGCCCCGACGCCCCGACAGAGTCATGCGTCCCTGTATATGGGGTGGCTTCCGATGAACCACCCGCTGCGTCCGTCATTACGCCGCACCGTGCTCGTGGGAGGAATCGCAGGCACGGCGTACCTGGTGGAGATGGCGCTCGACATGCGGGTCGCTTCCAATCGCTACGACGATTTGGTGCTGTGGGGCGGATTCGTCACACCTCATCGCCGTCGGCAGCGTCTGGTGGGAGCGGGTATCCACTACGTGCTGAGTGCTGCGCTGGCAGCCGCTTACGGTACGGTGTCACGCTTTCTGCCCGCCTGGCCCGGATGGGCGCGGGGCGTGGTGTTCGTGCAAGTGGAGAATGCGCTGTTCTATCCCGGTGTCCCGTTGCTTAACGCCATCCACCCTGAGGTGCGCTCGGGCCGGTTGCCGACGCTGCTCACGTGGCGTTATTTCTGGGTAGAAATTGTCCGGCATGTGGCATTCGGGGCGACTCTCGGCGCACTGTTGAAGGAGCGAGAGAGGTAACAGTCGGGGCTCGGACTTATGAGGTGCGGTCGCATGCGAGACAAGACTTCCTACGCGCCCCGGCCGATTCAAGGGGAAAGGAAAGACGAATGAAAATCGTGGTAACCGGAGGCACCGGTTTTATCGGTTCGACTCTGGTACGGGCCCTGCTGCACCGAGGCGACTCGGTCGTAACTCTCACACGCAATCCAGAGACGGCCCGCAAAGTGCTGGGTCCGGAGGTGGAAGCACTGGCCTGGAACCCGCCTGCTTCCGGTCCCTGGAAGCAGGCCTTTCGCGGTGTCGACAGTGTGGTGAATCTCGCCGGCGAGCCGATCGAGGCCAAACGCTGGTCCCGTCAGCAGAAAGACCGCATGTGGGGTAGTCGTATTGCCTCCACTCAGGCGGTGCTCGAGGCCATTGCCGCGACTGAGACCCCTCCGCGAGTTCTGGTGAATGGCTCCGCCATCGGCTACTACGGCTCGCGTGGAGCGACTGTTCTCACCGAGGAGAGCGCGCCGGGGTCTGACTACCTGGCGCGGCTGGTCCAGGCGTGGGAAGCAACTGCCCAACCGGTACAAGACATGGGAGTGCGGCTGGCTGTCGCCCGAACCGGGGTGGTGCTGGGTCGCGGCGGTGGTGCTTTGCCGCTGTTTGTCCTCCCCTTCCGCTTTTTCGCGGGCGGTACACCGGGGCGCCCGGATGCCTGGCTCTCGTGGATACACCTCGATGACGAGGTCGGTGCGATCCTCCATGCGCTGGACGACGATCGCGTGCGTGGCCCGTTCAATGTCACAGCGCCGAATCCCGTCACCTTTGAGTGGTTTTCAAGGCAGATTGGCGATATATTGCATCGCCCTGCCTGGGTACCCATGATGGCGACCGGCATCAAGCTGGGACTCGGCGAGCTGGGTGAGTCGGTCATGGCGAGTCAACGCGTGCTGCCGGAGGTACTGCAGCGCACCGGCTATACCTTCAAATACTCTGATAGTCGGGTGGCGCTACAGTCGCTGCTCGTGGGTTCCCATATGGGCGTCCCCACGCCGGGCGACATATTGACGACCTGGCGGTCGCACGGTATGCTGGAGGCCTTATCGTCGCTGGCATTTCGCGACGAAACGTAAAGAGGAGGGCCAATGGCAACGGTGAACCCGGAACAGCATCTCCGCTCCATCTTCCTTTTTTCAGGTCTCGATGAGGCTGCGCTGCAGAGCCTGGCCGAGGCAATGACGGTCAAAGAGTATCTACCGGACGACCATATCCTGACGGAAGGACATGACGGATATCATGGCGGCATGGGCGTCGTGCTCCATGGCTCGCTCAGTGTCATCCATGCCGAGCACGACGTGATCGGACATCTGGCAGACGGAGACGTATTTGGTGAGATGTCGTTGATCGACGATGAGCCACGCTCCGCTACCCTGGTAGCCGACGAACAGACGGAAGTTGCGTTGCTGTCGCGCGGCGACTTTCGGTCCCAGATCCGCCAGAATCCCGACATCGCGCTCAGACTGATGAAGATTCTGTCAGGGCGATTGCGCGAGGCGCACGTCGCGACGTCGGGGCGGCTTGACGAGTCCGCCGGCACCTGACGCGACCCTCGGCCACTCAGGGTATGATCTGACATATGCAACGAGTGCCGATTACGAAGTACCAACCGTCGGCTCAGATCGATCTACCGGATCGACGCTGGCCGACGCGTGTCATTTCGAAGGCTCCCATCTGGTGTAGCGTCGATCTGCGCGACGGAAATCAGGCACTCGCGATCCCGATGAGTGTCAATAAGAAGCTGGACATGTTTCGGCTTCTGGTGCAGGTGGGATTTAAAGAGATTGAGGTTGGGTT
>DAINCT010000287.1:0-5468 GCA_036732245.1 Chloroflexota bacterium
GCTTCCAGTGGAGCAACGGGACGATGACTGACCTCGGCCTCAACTTCTTCCCGAACGCGATCAACGACAATGGCGTGGTCGTCGGCGGACCCATGATCTACAGCGGCGGGACGTTGCAGAACTTCAACAACCTGATCCCGCCCGGCTCCGGCTTCACGCTCGACAACGCGACCGCGATCAACGACAACGGCCAGATCGTCGTCAACGGCTACAACGCCCAGGGCCAAGAACACGCGTTCCTGTTGAACCACAGCTAAGTACTTCAGGTCTAGAGCTCGACCTGGTCGAACAGCTGACCCCGCTGACCGCAGAGGTGGGGGCGACGCTTTCTCAGTACGCCATCGCCTGGATCTGCCGCAACGACACCTACGGCATCGATCGAGAGGGCAATCAAAGTTGCCGGCGCCGCGACCAGTACCCTTCCCTCCGCATCGACCAGATAGTGATTCGCGCTCACCACCATGGCGAACAGCATGAGGACAAGCACCAGACTCCGAGTCAGGTACTCCCCTCGTTGGCACGAGGGTGTGGTTGCAGCCGAGGTGACAATGATATGTCTTGGGAAATGCCTGGGTCGCGGTCAATGCTCGAGAGAGAGAGCTGCCCGCTGATCGATCCTTCGTGGTGAGCCATACAAACGGCCGCACAGAAGGAAGACAAACTCCGCAGTTGGTGCTACGATCCGGGAACCCCGAATCCGCTGTGCCATCCTGAGCATCGACCACTCCGGCCCAGTCAGATGCCCCGTCATGTCGCGTGGAGATCGATCCTGCAACAGTACTTCGAGTGCATCATTGAGAAGCTCCGTGGCGCTCACGATGCGATCCGGTTAACAGTGAGTGAACCGAGGGAGGCAACGACACCTCCCTCGATCACCGAGTCTTGAGCTTTGAGGATCAACAGGTCTCCCCGAGCGAGAAGGGAGCCGCGGTGAGCAATGTGGTGCCATCGAGAGCAGTGAATGCACGCACCCCGCAGCCGTGGTTCGGGTCGGCGAGGAACTGAAAGGCAAAGGCACCGGAGGAATTGGTGAGGACACGCGCAGTGTTCATCGTGCCGTCGGGTCGATGCCATTGCACCACCGCGATGGACCCGGGAGAGAATCCCTGGCCCACGATGGTCGTGATTCCACCAATCCGCACCGGATTTATTGAGGCGGCGAGCCGTGCAGCGCCGGTCCCGCGAGCCACGACCGTGACGCTCGACACTGGCGTCCACGTGTGTGTGGCAACATCGAAAGCGGCAACCAGCTCCGTGCCGATCCCATGTCGCGGCGCGAACCCCAGAGTAAATGAGAACGTCCCGCTCTGACTGGTCATGGTCGAGATACCACGAGTCGTGCCATCCGGACGCCGCCAGAAGACGAACGCCGAGCTATTGGACGTGAATCCTGCTACTTGAACGCTCGCCGTGCCGCCCACCAGCACCGGATTCGGTGTGACGGTCAAGGTTCGGCTGGTACTCGTCATGGGCCGCGGTGCGTTGCCCTGCACCACGATCGTGCCGTGCATGAAGAGATGGATCATGCAGTGGTACGTGAAGGTTCCTGCACTGGCGAACGTGCGTTGGAACGATGCGCCAGGGTTCAACGATCCCGAGTTCCACAGACCCGCGTCGCTGGTCGTGGTATGGGCCACGCCGTCCATATTGGTCCAGGTCACGGTCGTACCTATGGGCACCGTCAGCGTGGCCGGAATAAAGGAATAGATCTGAATCATCACGGTGGCACTCTGCGTGGTCTGGGCATGCACCTGTGCCGGTTGCAGCACAGCACTCGCGGCGATAGCGCTGGCAAGGGCAATGACTATGAAAGAGCGGGACAGTGAAGCAATCATGGTCGTTCCTCCGGATCCGTGGAGCTGTGCCAAGTACGCCAGTAAGAACGTAGGGGCGTGTTCTACGCCTCACTTGGCAATACGTCGAGGAGTTACGGTTGCGGTCGAGAGGTTATTGGCTGGATGTCGCTGTCCGTAACCCCTTGACGCATGGAATAGAGAGCGAGCATGCTACTGGTTCATCAATGCCTGACTCACCCGCAACCTCGCGCAAGGCCTTCGACTCGATCACAGTGCCCGGCCGATCTTGCACCTGTCACCCGGCCCGGAGGAAGAGCCACAGGTGCTGCTTCCGGAGCGAGATGGCCGGGCATCGGCGGAATCTCACCGTCGGGCCGTGCATCGGCCAGAATGGTGATGTCGCCCTACTTTGCAAGGGCGGAACGTGAGAAATCGAAGGAGGTACGAGCAATGCAGACGCGAACACTGGGGAGAACCGGTTTCGAGGCGACCGTACTCGGGTACGGAGCAATGGAGATCCGGGGGCAGCGCATCTGGGACGGCCGGGAAGTCACTGACGGCGAGGCAGAGCGAATCCTCAATGCAGTGTTAGACGCGGGTATCAACCTCATCGACACGGCCAATGACTACGGCCGAAGCGAAGAGTACATCGGTCGCTTCATCAGCAATCGGCGGGACGAATATTTTCTGGCCACCAAGTGCGGGTGTACGGTGGTGAACGCCGGGGATCACGACGAGACGCCCCATGTGTGGACCCGTGAAAATCTCCTGCGGAACATCGACGAGAGCTTGGCCCGAATGAAGACCGACCATGTCGATCTTCTGCAGCTACACAATCCATCCGTGGAGCAGGTGGAACAGGCCGATCTGGTTCAGGTGCTTCAAGACATTCGGGCATCCGGCAAGACCCGCTTCGTCGGCTGCTCCTCCACGTATCCGCACATCACGACCTTCATTGATTGGGGAGTCTTCGATGCGTTCCAGATTCCCTATTCTGCCCTGGAGGCGGAGCAGGAAGAGGCGATAACCGACGCCTCTCAAGCCGGGGCTGGAGTCATTATTCGGGGCGGCGTAGCTCGCGGCGAGCCTGGCGAAGGACTGGGGCAAGCTGATAACTGGCGGCTGTGGGACGCGGCCGGGCTCGATGATCTCCTGGCTGAGGGAGAGAGCCGTACGGCATTCCTGTTGCGGTTCACAATCAGCCACCCGGATATGGATACGACGATTGTGGGAACGCTGCAGCCGGAACATTTGAAAGCGAATATCCAGGCAGCTGAGGCAGGGCCACTACCGGAGGACATCTATGCGGAAGCACGGCGCCGGCTGGAGAGTGCTGGTGTTCGGTCTCGAAAGTAGGGTAGAAACGCAGCCGAGTTGCGCACTCCGGTGACCTCTCCACCGTAGAAGAGGCAGAGGAGACCTTGCTGACGCGTTGTTTCGCAACGGCAAGGCTCCCTGCCGCCACGTCCACAATGCGTTCTTGCGATCTCTCTACGTGCCGGTGAGAGTCGATCCTGCCACCCCCGGTTGTGACTCCTGTCCCGACTGTGAGGGGTTGAGGACCCACACCAGCGACTCGCAGCAATCGCAGTGTTTCTGCAAGGCCACGCCACGCTCATCGACTAGTGATGGAAGGACGTACGAATGAACTACCGACACTTGGGACGCTCCGGCCTATTGGTAAGTCCCCTCTGTCTCGGCACGATGAATCTGGGGCAGCAAGCGTCCGAAGCGGAAAGCTTCGGCATCATGAACGGTGCGCTGGAGCACGGGATCAATTTCTTCGACACCGCAAATCGGTACGGCGTGGGACCAGACGGAGGCCATGTCGGCCATACCGAGGAGATCATCGGGAACTGGTTTGCGCAGGGCGAGGGGCGGCGCGACAAGGTGGTGCTCGCGACCAAGTTGTACGGCAGCATGGCCGACTGGCCAAACTTCGGAAAGCTCTCAGCCTTGAATATTCGCCGTGCCTGCGAGGCCAGCCTGCGCCGTCTCAAAACCCACTACATCGATCTCTACCAGTTTCACCACGTCGACCGGGAGACGCCCTGGGACGAGATCTGGGAAGCGATGGAGCGCCTCGTGCAGGACGGAAAGATCGTGTACGCGGGTAGCAGCAACTTTGCAGGGTGGCATATCGTACAGGCTAATGAAGCAGCCGTGCGCCGCCACTTCCTCGGGCTGGTGTCAGAGCAGAGTCTGTATAACCTGATGCAGCGAACCGTGGAACTGGAAGTATTGCCCGCTTGTCAGGCATACGGAGTGGGCGTCATTCCGTGGAGTCCGCTGGCCGGAGGACTGCTCGGGGGAGTCCTCGACAAGGTGTCGGAGGGCCGTCGTGCCAGCGAGGACATGCGGCGGAAGATCGAGCACCAACGGCCGCAACTTGAAGTCTACGAAAGATTCTGTCAGGAGCTTGGAGAGACTCCGGCGGATGTGGCCCTGGCGTGGCTGCTAGCACAACCTGCTGTCACCGCACCAATTATTGGTCCACGTACCTTGAAGCAACTCCATGGGTCGCTGCGCGCGCTGGAGATCGACATAACCGAGGAGATTCGGAAGCGCCTCGATGCAGTATTCCCCGGTGGCGGATCTGCTCCAGAGGCTTACGCGTGGTAGGTGCCAGTCACAACGGATCAGCCTGAGAGTCAGTTGCCGAGCAATCGAATCTTTCAGGCATTTCCCAGGCGAGAGCACACGATTGACCTCGCCTGCGCCAAAAGGGAGCGAAGTACTGCGGCCCGTCGCCACCTTTGTTCTGGCAGATCCCCGTATGGCAGGCCCGCATGTTCTGACTCCGGCATCCGTGAGCTGCGTCCCTCTGCACGATGATACCCGTCCTTACCGGACCGTACTCTCTGAATGCAGTTCGCCGATCCGGAATGCCACGCAACATTCGTGCGGACGAGGTTCAAGGGCGGCTGTGACGCCTTGCAGGCCCAATCCTTCCACCACGCCGGACATGAGTTGAAGGTTCATCCCGCATACCAGTTCACGATGGTCGCGGGCCAACAAGTGAAACGGGCAATTATGCAATCGCACGTCGCCGGCACTGTCCTGATATGGTTCGTACCCATGGGCACGAAGTGCGGTCATGATGGTCTGCTGCGGATTGCCCGGATCCGGGTGCCGGTAGCCGCACAGATTCTGTCTGGATTAACGAGTATCTACGTCTATGCGACTGGACGATCTGCTCAGTCTAATGGGTTACCGGATCGCGGAGACAGGCAACCTATGCAGTACCCACCGGATCGAACCTCGTGATGGCTCACGCCGTGTGAGCAGGTGGTTTCTCATACTTTCGCACGTCCACGCGACGCAAGAGATCCACGCTGAAAGGTGGCAGAAACCGCGGTTTCCTCCTGATGTTGCCATCTTGCACGAGTTTCCTCAACGCGCCGGTATCCATGCCAGTGCGATCTTCCGCCTCTGTGTATTGCATCCATTTTTTCTGTCGCATCACAATTAAATCCTTTTGCTCAGGTCTACAATTCGCCCTAACAATCACGGCCTCATCTGGCGCTCAGTGCCAGGCACCATACCTCTCCATAGACAGCGGATCCTGAGTCCCTATCGAGCCTGGTTGTCTCCCAGGCGCGCGGAACGCATCATCCAGAGTCGGTAGAGCGCGAGCGCAACAATACACCCTTCAATGAGAAGTGAGGCCAG
>DAINCT010000288.1:0-2087 GCA_036732245.1 Chloroflexota bacterium
GCACTGTTCTATGGGGGCCTGGGCCAGTTCATGGCCGGAATGTGGGAGTTCAAGAATCGGAACACGTTTGGAGCAACCGCTTTCTCTTCGTTCGGTTCGTTCTGGATGGGCGTAGGTATCCTCTTTGTATTCGACGTGGTGGGGCGCCCGCTGGTTGCGTTCTGGGCAGGTGACGGCGTAATCTGGTTTTTCTTTTTCTGGGCGATCTTCACCACCTACATGTTCGTCGCATCAATGCGGGTGAGCGGTGCTGTGATGGCAGTCTTTCTGTTGCTCGCGCTGACGTTTTTCGCACTCTGGATCGGTGCTCTCAACGGAGATGCGCCCAAGCACGGATTCACGCAAATTGCTGGTTACCTGGGTATTCTGACGGCCATCGTCGCTTTCTACACCTCGTTCGCGGGCGTGACAAACAGTACCTTTGGTCGTGTGGTAGCGCCCGTTTACCCCATGAATCGGCCGCTCGTCAAGGCGAGCGGACCGCGTCGCGGGTAGTGGAGGGTTGATGCCGGCTACGCTGAACTGCTTGAAGGAGGAGAGTACATGACAATAGACGCGAATACGTCGATCGACGTGCTGCTTACCGAAAACCGACAGTATCCACCGACGCCGGAGTTTAGCCGGACGGCCAACGTCGCAGATCCTACGATTTACCAGGAGGCTGACGCGGACCCTGAAGCGTTCTGGGCGAAGTGCGCCGAGGAGCTGCACTGGTTCAAGCACTGGGACACTGTGCTGGAGTGGAATGTTCCGTGGGCAAAGTGGTTTTCGGGCGGCAAGATCAATGCGTCATATAACTGCCTGGACCGACACCTCGAGACGCGTGGGCAGAAGACCGCGATCATGTGGGAGGGAGAGTTTGGCGAAGAGCGGCGATTTACCTACGAAGAATTGCACCGTGAGGTATGCAAATTCGCCAACGTCCTGAAGGGGCTGGGCCTACAGACCGGCGATCGCGTGGCGATCTACATGGGCATGGTGCCCGAGCTTCCGATCGCGATGCTCGCGTGCGCCCGAATCGGGTGTCCCCATAGCGTGGTCTTTGGGGGGTTCTCTCCTGATTCGCTCTCTGACCGCATCAATGATGCCGAAGCGAAGGCAGTGATCACGCAGGATGGCGGCTTCCGTCGGGGCTCGGTCGTGAAACTTAAAGAAAACGCCGATGCGGCGCTCGAGAACACATCGACCGTGGAGAACGTGGTGGTGCTGCAGCGCGCCGCTGAGAAGGTCGACGTCACGATGCGCGAAGGTCGGGACCACTGGTGGCACGATTTAATGAAAGATGCTTCGGGGGACTGCGACGCAGTGCCGCTCGACTCCGAGCATATGCTCTACATCCTCTACACCTCCGGCACAACGGGAAAGCCGAAGGGCATTGTTCACACCACGGCCGGCTACATGCTCGGTACTGCCATGACGACGAAGTGGGTGTTCGATCTCAAGGATGATGACATCTACTGGTGCACGGCGGACATCGGCTGGGTGACCGGTCACAGCTACATCGTGTACGGGCCGCTGGCGAACGGGGCCACCACCGTGATGTATGAAGGCGCTCCCGATTATCCGGACAAAGACCGGTTCTGGGCGCTGATCGAGAAGTATCGCGTGACGATCCTTTACACGGCGCCGACCTCAATTCGTATGTTCATGAAATGGGGAACGGAATATCCCGCGAAACACGATTTGTCGTCGCTGCGTCTGCTGGGAACCGTGGGCGAGCCGATCAATCCGGAAGCCTGGATGTGGTACAACGAGCACATCGGCCACGGCAAGTCGCCGATCGTGGACACCTGGTGGCAGACGGAGACCGGGATGATCATGATCTCGGCATTGCCCGGAATAACGACCACCGTGCCGGGATCGGCCACCGTGCCGTTGCCCGGTATCAAGGCATCGATCGTGGACGAGGCTGGGAATGAGATCGAGCCGGGAAAAGCGGCCGGGTATCTCTGCCTGGATCGTCCCTGGCCGGCAATGTTCCGCACGATCTTCCGCGATCCTGACCGCTACGTCGAGAACTACTGGGCGAAGTTTCCAGGCCGCTACTTCACCGGCGATGGCGCCAAGCAACTGGAGAACGGGTACTT
>DAINCT010000288.1:2097-5454 GCA_036732245.1 Chloroflexota bacterium
CCTCGACGGTCTTGCCCACAAAAACGATCGAATCGCGGATGTTCGCGACCTTACCCCGGAAATTCTTCGCGTCTTCGTCGTAATCGATTCGGGCGACGTAGCGGAAGCGGCAGTCGTGGGCACGGACGACCCGATTAAAGGTCAAGCCATCGCGGCCTTCGTGACCTTGAAAGGTAACGTGGAGCCAACAGAGGAGGAACGCCAGAAGTTACGCGCGCATGTCGCCAATAAGATTGGGGCAATCGCGCGACCCAGTCAGCTCATCTTCACGGCAGACCTGCCAAAGACCCGCAGCGCGAAGATTATGCGGCGCCTGCTGCGCGACATTGCGGCAGGACCTCAAGGACCAGTACGAATCGCGGGGCGCGACTGAGTAACTTCGTTCCACGCCCAATACGATACGGACAGTATGCGGCCTCGCCGGAAGGATCCGGCGGGGCCGTGCCGTGCCCGATCATCGTTCTGGTGAGGGCATTCGGGATGAGTTGTGCCGGCCGATGACGGACGTACCAAACGGATTTAGAGAGACGCCGGCAACGCGCGAGACAGAGCTTCGAACGCACTTCCGGGTGATCGCGGAAGCGCAGACGGTGTGCCGACCGGGTGAACCCGTGGAGCTGCATCGTCTGCACGCAGAACTCGAATCGCCTGAGCGGCGCAGGCGCGAACGGGCCTGGCGTCTGGAAAGCGCGCGCCGATTGGAGGATGCGCCGGCCCTGTCCGAATTGTGGCGTTCCCTGGTGGCGACGCGTGCTGAACTGACGGCTGAAGCCGGTGCACGCTCGTATCCGGCGTTACGCCGGCAAAGGATAGGAGCAACGTCGATTGCGGCCGAGGACGGACGCCGAGCGCAACTGGCGGTTGAGGAGTTCGTGACCTCGGTGCTGGTGCGGCTACACGAGCGGCGGCGCCGCCGGCTCGGCCTGCGGACAATCCGACCGTGGGATTTGTGGACGGTGCCACCCGGCTTTTCAGCCGATCCTGTGTTCGGCACGAAAGGTGAAGCCGTCGAGGCTGTTAGCTGGGCCCTCGCGCGGGCAGGGCACGCCGACGAGATAGGCGGCGCGCTGGAAGCATTATCAGATCCGCTCCGCAGCGATAAAGAGCTCGGGGCCTTTCTGGCGGAGTGCGGCGGGGCCATGTGGCATGCTGCGGTGTCTGACCAGGCGCGGGACGAGAGCGAACAGAAAGATGTGGCGGGAGTGGCGCTGCCGCTGCTCGTGCTGCAAGGGTTGTCGAATGCAGAAAACGAAGAGAATGCACCCACGCCGCTGAACCGGGCGCGCATCCGCCACCTGGAACGTCGCCTGCTGCAGTGGACGTTCGGCGCGATGATTGATGCGTTTGAGGAGTGGACATGGGCGCATCCCCTCGAGGCTGAACATGAGGACTCTCTCGGCGCTACCTGGTCCAGCCTCTGGCTCCGCTTTCTACCGGCGGTCGATTGGGCCGGCCTGGAGGACGAATTGATGGTCGAGTGGCAGCGTCACCCGGCACTTTTTCTGCGACCGGGTGAGTCAGTGATTCGAATCGCACGTGAGCTGGAGGTGTTCCGAGGCTGGATTCAGGCCACCGACTGCCGGACCTGGTTTCAGGCGCTTGTCATAACGGGGCGGGCGGTGACGGACCCGGTGCCGAATACGGCTACAATCTCCGACCTGGATCTGTTGGAGGTGGCGAGGTGGATGGAGGACACGATCGAAGAATTGGAGGATGGCCTCTGAACTGGTCGCCGCGCGTTACGAATTCAGGATGTCAGGTGTCGCAAATCCGAGAACTGGTCTGCTACTCTAGGCATCGGGCTGACAACTTCGCCACAAAGAGGAAACGATGCACCTGAGCGTACGAGGCACTGTTGTTGCCGCTGCACTACTGAGTGCTGTGGCACTATCGACGACGGTCGCATCAGCCTCGAAAGGCCAGCGACCTCATACTCCGACACCGACCCCAACTGCCACGGCCGTGGCAACTGCGACGCCGACCTCAACTTCAACCGGCGGATACAGCGGCGCCAAGGCTGCATCATACGCCAATACCTATTGGAGCAGCTACAATCCCGGTTACCCTTCCTTCGCAAACCAGGGGGGCGACTGCACGAATTTCGTGTCGCAGGCGCTCTATGCAGGAGGAATCGCGATGCGGCCTTCGCCTTCGTATAGTGGAAACGCATCCTGGTTCATGATCTCAAGCGGTGGGCAGTGGTCGTACAGTCCCCCGTGGGTCAACGCCAACGACAACAACATCTTTCTGGTCCAGCACCTGCCCGGTGTGACCCAGGTGGCATCGTATTTCGGTGTGCCGGCCGGACAAATCGTGGCCAGTCATGCGAGCCAGGGCGATGTCGTCCTCTATGACTGGAACAATGACGGGATATACGACCACGAGGCCATCATCTCAACGACCGATGGCCAGTCGGTCGATGCGCACACGAGCGATCGGCACGATCAGTACTGGACGCTTGCTCAGTTCAACACACAGTGGGCCACCACACATATGGTCGTGCTTCACATTCCTGCCGGTACTCTGTAAGCGGCGGATATCGCTATCGGCGGTCGATACGGGTGCTGACTATGCGGTTCCGCTCGTTGCGAGCGAGGGAGCTGAACCTTCCTAGCCCAGGCACCGTCCGGCCCAGCCCTCGGTAGCGATCAACGCTGGGAGGTCGATGGCGGCCGCCACGTTGAACAACATGCCCTGGGCGAAAAATATTCGAACTACTTCTTCATCCGCGCCCGACACATCCTCGACGAAGCGATAGAGTTCGGCGAACCGTCGCTGGACGACCACCTGGATTTCGGGATCGACGCACGCGACGTACGATTGCATCTGCAGGAGAAGCTCTTCGCGGTGAGAGATCAAATTCTTATATGCGGCGCCCATGGCCGGCAACGGGGCAGTTGGATTTGATTCCGCAGCCAGCCGGAACACGTCGCTGACACGATCGAAACCGCGTTCGACCGCGGCCAGGAACAGATCCTTTTTGGTGCGATAGAGCCGAAAGAGGTACGGCTGCGAGATGCCGACGCGCCGTGCTATGGTTTCCGTCGACGTGCCGTGTAAACCTTTGAGTGCGAACTCGCTGACCGCCGCGTTGAGAATCTCCTCGCGCCGTTCGTCGGCCGACATTCGGGTCCGAGTCATGGTTTTCATGAAGTTAGTATATGCTCACTAACTTGAAAAGGCAAGTACCTCTGGGCGGGTACAGCCCGCGCGTCTAGGTACCACGCTGTGAAAAAAAGGCGAACTCCCTGAGCAGGAGTTTCGCCTTGTAGATGATCTGGCGTCCCTAGCGGGACTCGAACCCACGCTCCCGGCTTCGGAGGCCGGTACTCTATCCAACTGAGCTATAGGGACATG
>DAINCT010000289.1:0-5442 GCA_036732245.1 Chloroflexota bacterium
GGATTCAAATCGGAAAAGCGAGTTGAAGATCGGCCGCACCACAAACGCCTCGAACGCTATTCCGCCCACAATTGCGATTGGGAGCGCGAGAATGGGTCCGACGAGCCGCTCCACGATCAAGCCAGTGGCGCCGAAGCCGACGAGAAAGTTGAACAAGACTCGCGGGGACAGCCACGACCACAGGTGCGATTTCCAGTCACTGGGATGCGAGTGGGGCGCGGCGTGTGTGTGAGCGGTCAAGTGCATATTCCCGCCCGGGTGCGATGAATCGTGCGCGTGACCCGAAACGTGCGCGATTCCATGCGCCGGGATAATCGAGTGACCATGGCCGCCGATGCCGTGCGTCTCGTGGCCGACTGTATCGTGGCCCTGATGCGCAGCTCCGCCATGGCTGCTGGTGAAGCCCAGGAATGCCATGGCGGCCATGCCCGCGGCTCCAAGAACAACGCAAAAGATGTACAAATCCATCTGTCTCTCTGCTCTACAAAAGGTAGCGTGAGTCTTCCACAGAAATCGCGGAAAGACGTCTCCCTATAAGCGACCTGTGCAAAACGTCTCCGTAGGATCGATGCCGTCACAGGTATGTTGCGAGAGTTGCGTCTGCTTTGCAATCCGGCGCCCGGTTGAATCCTCCGGATAGCGCCTACCGGCGTGCCGCTGCGACGCCAAGTAGTGCGTTCGGCGGCCATGGCGACTACTATAAGGATTATATGTTCAGGCTATCGGCCAAGATCCTCGGCTATGCGCTCTTCGCCCTCTCGGGTTGCCATCCGTCACGTCCTCCGGGCGCAGCCGAAGAGATTATGGGCCAAGTCTCGATTCGCGTCGTGAACCGCAACCGGATAGATGTCGAGGTATCGGTTTATCACGACGGGATCCGCAACCGGCTCGGCCTCGCCGTCGCCTCTTCGACAGCCGACTTCACGCTTCCGATTCGCACACTTGGCGCGGGACGAGAATATCGTTTGCTCGGATATCCTGTCGGATTGCGCATTGCCATCACCACGGAGACGCTGCATGCGCAGGACGGCGATGAGGTTACCTGGTCGTTGGAAGACAGCTTCGCGCGATCGACCGTCGTGGTGCATTGAGCGGTTTACTGCGGGGCGGGTGGCGGCTGTGTGTTGCCGGGAGCGTTGGATCCCCCAAAACCGTCAAAGGCGTGTTTGATGGCAACCATCGCAATGGTGGTTGCCGTAACGAACAAAGCAGTGCGAGCGCGGGAGAAGCGGCGCTCAGCCACGCCGGCGATGAGTGTGCGGGAAATGTCCAGGGGCTCACCTCTCCATGTATTCTCGATACCGTCGCGCCTCTGGGTACCCATTACGGAAAGTACGAAGTGTGACGTGGTGTCCGCGAGCACTCGTCCTTCGACTGATTCAACGCCGTTGCCAACTTTGGGGGCAAGTACCACCGCACCCGAATCGGTAAGCGACACCTGAATGTCGCGGCCCGTGAGATCTGGGCTGCCTGGCGGATAGTAACCGTAACACGCGGTGCCGCCGACCGTTGTAGCAGCGAGGAAGGCAGCGGTTATTTGACGTTGGAACCTTCTCATGTTGTCTCTTTGAAAAAGAAAGGGTCAGGAGTCGAGACGGCGCTCCTGACCCTTTACTGTTCCTGTTTATCTCGCTAACACGCGACCGGGTCGTTCGCGTTTTTACCTGTGATGAGCGTCGGACCCGGATCCGCAAGTGCGTTCGGGTTCGTTTGCTGCTCTGTAGACCCGTAAGGCAGACGGCCCGGAACCACTGACTTGCCGAGGGCCGGAGTAAGCGTCGGAAAGCACGTCCGCTTGTAATCGTTCCATGACTCAATGTTTTGAAACAGCGCGATGTACTTCTCGGTCATGATGTCGTCCAAGGTTGGAACCGGGATGGGCGTCTTCCCGTAACGAGCTCTGACGGTGTTCAGCTCGGTCGCCGCGAGCGGGATGCTTCCGGCCTTGAAGTCGGCCTCCGCGAGAATCAGCTGAGTCTCGTCGTAGGTGATAATCGGCTGGGAAAATGTCGGGGTGTTGCGGTTAGAGCCCGAGATGGGTGATGGCTCACCGACATTTTGTTGCGTTGAGACATCGAAGCCGCCGTAACCGCCGGTCGAGTTCGTGCCAAAATAATCCGGCAGACGCGGGTCGTTTTGCGCCTGCATGATTCCGACCAGACGTGAGCCAGCCACGAGATCCTGACCGAAGGAAGTGAGCTGGAACTGCAGCCACATATTTCGCTCGGAGGTCGCCTCGGAGTGAACGGTCTTCCAATCATTAGCAGGCGAGCTTATTCCCAGCTGCGCTTCCGTGCGCGCTAAAGCGTACTGCGATGCGCCCCGGACTTCGACCAGGCGGAGATAGATACGGGCCTTCAATGTGTGAGCAGCCTGAATCCACTTGGTCTTGTCGCCGCTGTAGACGAGATCATACGCGCCCGGGCCGCTGCCGGCACCACCCATATCGGCAATGGCCTGATCGAGCAGTTTCAACAAGTCGTCGTAAACCTGGAGCTGGGGATCGAAGTGCGGTGTCGTGGAAGTAATGGCCTCGCGGTAGGGGATGTCACCCCAGTTATCCGCTCCGAACATCACATCCATGGTCTCCAGAACCTCGAGGACTCCTTTGTATACCTTGTCAGGAATCGCATCCGCGCGGGCTTCTGCATCCCTGATGGCAAGCAGCCCACCAGTCGTATAGACCCCCGCAAAAGAGCCGTCGAAGCTGTTGTTCGTTATCGTGTAGGCGCCTTGTACCTGCACGAAACGTCCCGCCGTCCCAGCGCATTGCTGCATCCATTCGCATATGAGCATAGCGACGGGACCCTCCTGCTGACCAAAATTCTGCGCTTCGATTCCCACCAGAAGCTGATTGACCGATGCCACCGTTGGATTATTTGGATCATTAATCGCTTTCGGGGCATCGAGATAATTGCCGCAGCCGGCAAGGCCAGCGATCAATCCGAGCGTGGTAGCTGCATGTTTCATATATCGTTGCATTTGATTAGTCCTCGCGCCGTTAGCGGTTGAGCGTCAGCGTGAATACCACTGACCGCGTGAGGGGAAGATTGAAGTAATCGGAGCCGCCTATTCGGTCATAAGTACCACCGACTGTGGTCTCCGGATCAAGGCCTGTGTACTTCGTCCAGGTCTTAAGGTTCCGCCCCGATAGACGTACGTCTACACTCGACATGCCCAGCGACTGGGTGACCCACTGCTGGTTGAAGCTATACGCGACAGAGATCTCGCGCAGTTTCACATATCCGCCGTCCTCGATGCAGGGCTCGTCAATGCCGGTGAATGGACACGCAGCAAGGTTGCTAGAACGATACCAGTTCTCGCCGATCGGGATTTGAGTTCCGGCGCCAGGTCCAACGACGGGTCCTGGGAACCAACCCGCATCACCGAAGCTGTGAAGATTTCCGGAACAATTGATGTTCTTGGGACCTGTGCAGGTGGCGCGGGTCCGAGTGTCCTGGTGCGTGCCGTAACTCCACAAAGCTCCCCTGGTTCCGTTCCAGACCACGCCGCCCTTCTTGATGTCGAGGAGGCCCGAGAGCTCGAACTTCCCGACGCGGAACGTGCTGTGAACGTTGCCCGTCCACTTCGGGTTGGGATCGCCCAGAAGGCGGAGTTGCGTATCTTCGCACGGCATACCCATTTGGTAACAGTGTGTGCCGTCGTCGATGTAGAGCGCCCCTTTTGGCTTGCCGGTGCAATAAGTCGCCAAGCTGATTCCGACGACGGCATCGTCGGGGCTGATTCCGCAACGCACCCAACCTTCTCCGCGAATCACTCCCAGGGGCTGACCGATCTGGAAGACGTTCCCCACAAATGCGCCTGGGACGTAGAGGTACTGCGCGCCAACGAGTGTGTCGACGCGCGAGTGGTTGGTCGCCCAGCCGGCCCCGATATCCCAGGAATAGCCCGAGCGCGTGAGCGGTCGCAGATTCAACTGCAGCTCCGTCCCCCGGTTGCTAAGCCTGCCGGCATTCTTCGCCTCGCTTGAGTATCCCGACGAAGGTGCGATCGGGATAATCAGGATGACATCGGATGTTTTTGATGCATACCACGTTGCGCTCAAGTCGGCCTTGTCGCCGAGGAATCCGATATCAAAACCACCCTCTGATTCCTTGGTCCGCTCCGGTCTGAGCGCAGTAGCGGGTTTCGTCGAAGTGAAGAACAAACCACCGCGGCCGCTTTGGGTCGGCGTGAACCCGGTGCCCTGTGCGATGCCGCCGACGAGGTTCGTGCCGCTGAACGTAACCGAGCTCAGGTAAGGCTGCGGCTCATTGCCGGCCTCTCCATGCGAGAAGCGCAGCTTCCCGAAGGTAATGCCCGGAGGCTTGTACGCGTTCGTGAACGTCCATGCAGCGCTCATCTTGGGAAATACGGCGCAGCGGTTGGCGCGACCGAAGGTTGTCGAGCAGTCATCGCGAAGTGCGCCGGTCAGGAAGACCTGATTGACGAGGTCGAGCTGAAGCTGACCGAACTCGGACGCGTTGTGTACCTGCGTCTGGTAATCGCTCGGGGGATCGCGCGTGAGTGTGTTCAGAATGCTGAACGGAGTCGGAGCGATGAGGGTACGGCCAACTACTGAAAACGTGCGGAAGTTGCGCGAGTTCAGATTCTGACCGGCCGTAAACGTTGCGCCAACGGCGTCAGAGAACTTGTAAGTCGCGTTTGCGGTGAGGCTGTTATCGATCTGATAGTTAACGACCTTCCCTTCTGTAATGCGGCCGCCCGCCGCGACATCCGAGCATTCTGCGGGGCAACCTTCCAGCCGCTCGTCGTTCGTGTAGTCAGCGCCGAGCGAGTAGTTGAACTTGAGCCATGAGGTAGCCTGGTAGTCCGCCGTTATGTTGCCGAATGAACGCGCCGCCTGCCCTTGGTTCAGCTCCTCGTTAAGTGAGTAGAAGGGATTGTTGAACCCGCGAGACTGCCCCGCCGTGGTCGCACCAGGATTCTGAAGGCGATATGAGCGGTGCAATCCAGATATCGGGTCCAGGTACGGCAGGTTGTTAAACCCCGGAGGTGTACGGAGAAGACCGAGCAGCAATCCGTTCACGTTATTGCCGCGCTGAGTGAAATGGCCGCGGGTATCGGCGTACGAGAAATTTCCGCCCAGCTGCAAAGCATCGGCTAGCCGGTGAGTCGCATTCAACCGGACTGTTGCCCGGTCGAAGTAATTGTTCGGGCCGACGAAGACACCCTGGTTCCGGAGATCGCTTCCAGACAGAAAGAATGTCGTCCGGTCGTTGCCGCCCGAGACCGAGAGCGAATTGTCACCAACGTGGCCATTCCGGAACGCTTCGGTCGAGTGATCATAAACTGGAGTCCCCGCGGCGATCGCCGGCCCCCAGCTGCGCAAGCAGCTAGCCTTACTGATACTCTCGCAGGGAAGTCCGGACGTATTGAAGAGGCCCTGTGACCAGGTCGTCTGCAATGGATAGCTTTTCG
>DAINCT010000290.1:0-5436 GCA_036732245.1 Chloroflexota bacterium
GCTACAAGGTACCGCGGCTCACTGCTCTGCACACGCTGACCCACGACTTCAGCCCGGACGCAACACTGGAAGGGGCGTTCCCCTGGGATCATGTCGTTAATGTCTGCGGTCCCGAGTGCGCTGAAGCTCTACACGAGTCTTGGGACCTAGATCACGCCGCGGAGCAATCCTATGGCCGCCGCGTCGGCTAAGCGATCAGCGTCAGAGAAGCTTCCAGATGGCGTCTCCGTGCGCGATCCTTTGCCGGCCATTGCCCACGTGGCCAGGAATAACCTCGCCGTCTACATGAAACTGGTACATGGGTTAACTCCGGCCAGACATCACCACGTGTGGATCGAGAAGATTACCGCGCTCGTGCAGGGGCGATTGCTCGGTCCCGATGGACACCCGCGGCGTCGGCTGCTCTTGATTGCGCCCCCAGGCGCCGCGAAGAGTACTGTTATCTCCGGGGCCTTCCCGCCCTGGTACTTGGGCAATCACCCCGACCACCACCTCCTGGCGCTCACGGCCGGCGATACGCAGTCTGGACAATTCACGGGTGTCGTCAAAGCGACCATGGCGGCCAATGATCGTCATGCCGTTGTCTTCCCTTCCCCAGAGTGCCGGCCGGATATAGATCGTGGTTGGAGCAATGACGGGCTTTTCCTCAAAGGATCACCACAGGTAGAGAAAGAGCCGGCGTATCGCAGCGCGTCCTACTTTGAAGCCGTCATTGGGTCTCGTGCCCACGGCATCATTCTGGATGACCCTCTGACGCAACAGCAGGCACAGAGCGATACCGAATCGCGACGCGCCATCTCGCATTACGACATCACCGTTGATTCTCGGTTGCACCCGGACGCCTGGGTCATCGCCATTATGACTCGCTTTTCCGACTTCGATCTGGCTGCCCACTTCATGGACAAGTCCACCTGGGAGGTGCTGTTGATGCCGGCGCTGGGGGACTCGGCACGTGGGCAGTACCCGTGGGGACAAGCGCTCTGGCCCGAACGGTACTCCGTGGAGTGGCTAGAAGAGAAGCGTCGCGATCTAGGAAGTGCACAATTCAACTGCCTTCCAGGGACCACCACTGTTGCGTTATCCAGTGAACTGGTTCGCGCCTCGTGTCGGCCATACCATGGTCGAATGGTTGAGATCGCTACAGCCCGAGGCCACCACCTTGCCGGTACCCCGAATCACCCGGTACTCAGCGGGCGTGGATGGGTGGCGTTGGACGACCTCACGGAAGCGGACCACGTATTCAGCCGCAGCGATAGTGATGGAGGCAGCAGTGGTGGCAATGATGTAGACCGTGGGGACGCCACGCTCCGAGAATACTTTGAGACGGTGCAGGCGATGGGGGCGACACAAATTGCTCCAGCCTCCCGTAAGGATTTCCACGGCGACGGGCAGGACGGCCAAGTCTGTGTTGTAACGGCCAATCGCGTATTGCGGAATGGGGTCAAGGCCGAACCGCCGCAGCCACTCAGCCATCTCTCGTTCTCCCGCACCGACACTGTGCTGCCGATCTCCCTGCAACGCAACCGTGTTGGCCCTACGGAGCAACATCGTCTCTGTCTTGGGATTGCCGCGGCTACGCCTGCCGATGTGACTCATGGTTGCCCTACGGTGCTGCCGGGTTTCGGGACTCAGCCGGTCCCACATCATCCGGTGGCTGGCACTTTGACTACGGAGCACGACGCCTGCCTTCAGCAAGTGATACCGGATGGCCGCCGCAACGACGCTGTAGGGGCGAGCAATCTCCTCCAGGGTCGCGCCATCGTGGTACTGCCGGATCGCATCGTCAAGATCAAGCGCAATGAGCTTTTTCGCGGAGATGTCTTTAACCTCGAAACACAGGATCACACATTCGTTGCCAATGGGATTTTAACACACAATTGTCTTTTTCAAGCAGACCCCACCAGTATGGGCGGCACGGTCTTCAAAGAAGCCCGCTGGTTTCGGCCCCTTCCTCCTGAGATGGGTCCTGGCTCATCGGCTCGTGAACGACTGACCATCGCCCAATTCTGGGACCTGGCCTACTCCGAGAAGGATCAAGGCGACTACACCGCCTGTGTCACCGCCGGCATGGACACCCAGCGGAATATCTACATCCTCTCCGTCTTGCGCCAACGATTGACCGACGCCGAGCTACCACTCGCCATGGTGCAGCAATTCTCGCTCTGGCGGCCATCCGTGGTGGGCGTGGAAGAACCGGCCTACCGGCAACGGATTACGCGCGAAAGTGTTGAACAACTTCAGGAACGAGTCTTTGCCTCCGTGCAGTTGGTGCCCACGGAAGGCAAAGACAAAGTGGCGCGTGCGCGTCCGACCGCCGCCCGTGCCGAAGCCGGCAAACTCTTCGTGGATCGTGCTGCCGCTTGGTATCCCGTGTGGGAAGGCGAGATGCTGGCGTTTCCACTTGGACGCTTTAAGGATCAGGCCGATGCGACCGCTGGGGTTTGCGCGCTCCTGGCCGACTTCGCCTGGCAAGACTACTCGCGTGAACTCGATCTGCCCTTCCATGACCTGGATGTGCCCGGCATCCAACCGTCCCAGCTCCGTGGTCAATCCGTGGAGCAGCGCTTCGGACCCTCCGGTTTCAAGAAGCGCCGGCTGGCCATTCGTCAGGCCCGCGCCGCGCGTTGGCGTGCCGACCTGACTCCTGAACCGGCGGCGTGACCTCCGGGTCGAAATCGCCTAGAACCCTTGATATTCCGTACAGATGCCGGTGCAACTCTTCTTTGAGTAGATCGCGCAGGAGTGCGACCGCAAAGAAGGTGTTCATCAGCCGGCTGGGTCGCGTCTCTGAGACTCCAGCAGCTTTGAGTGCCGCTTGCGCTGCCTTCAACTCACCAAGCGCCGCACTCAGATGGTTCCCTGCGCGGAAGATAGCCTCGTCGCGTTGCTGCTTGTTCATTGCCCACAGTGTAGCAAACAAACGAGAGTTTCTGATACACTTGTCGTGATGAGCAAACCACAAGGGGACCCCGCTTTCCGGCAAGTCCTCATCCGTTTGCCCGTTGACGCAGCGGCAGAGGTTGAACACTTGGCTACGGAAGAAACGAGAAGCGTCTCCGGGCAGGTCGTGCAACTGGTGAGGGAGGCGTTGTCGGCACGTAAGGTGAAGGATGCTTAGCACCGTAGAGCGTCGGCCGAAGGGCTGGTCGTGAACCTCGCTGAACTGGACGAACTAGAGGCCGAAGTCGCGCAACGTGGCTGGCGTGTCCGCTTTCAACCCGGAGAAGTTGTCGGAGATCACTGCGCGTATCTTCCCGATCTGCTCGCCAACGGCGGCACCCGCGAAGAAGCGGATGGATGGGCTGCACGGCTCACGGCCCTGGCGAAATGGAAGGGCTACACCGCCATCCAGGTTGTCGGCCCCGATCTGGAACCGCCTGATGATGGTGATCCACTGCGCGCCGCGCCGGCGAATGTCGAGGCGTTGGTGCAGGGCATCCCGTTCGTTGAACCGCCGCCCGTTCCAACTGCCTCTTCGCTCCCCATCCGTGACGGCGACCCACCCGAGCACCTGAAACTGTCGCTGCTGTCCGGCTCGCAACTCGAAGACTGGTGCCTGGTTGGCTCAAACGATGGCGGCCTCTACCGGGTGACGAGCGCATCCTTGAAAGACTGGACGACAAGCGGCCGCACGGTGAAATGGAAGATGCGGAAGCCGCACGGCACAGTATTGGTAGGAACCGAGCAAGTCGCCATGCAACTGGTAAGTGACGAGCAAACGGGCCTCAACGCGCTTGTCGGGTTCCACGTCGGCAGCGGCTCCTGGTGGACCAATCCGGGCGAGACGCTGGTGAAGGAATAAGGCCATGGCTGCCTACGATTTGCTCAGTTCGGAGGTGGCGCGTTTCCTCGCCGCCGGCCGCTTGCTGCCACTCCGAGAGTGTGTGGAGGCGTACAACGAGCCGGTTTCGGCATCGGACGACGCGCGTTTCAGAGAGTTGTATTCGGATGTCTGGAGCCTAGTGAGCGAGGGTGATCTTGGTGACCGGTCGGAACGTGACATCCGCCGGGCCTTGGCCGATCTCAACCCACAATTGAGGCCGAAGCACACGGTCAAGTCGGGCGTGGCACCTGGTGAGTTGACCCTGGAGCTACTCCTTGAGGCGAAGCGCAAACTGGAGGGGGCAAGAGGATCGTTGCCAGACCCCGTGAAGACCGTCTACGCTGGAGACAACGCGATTGATCGTCTACGGCGCGCGCTGTTGCTCACTGAGAGCCCATCGGACACCGACACGCAGGGCGTCTGTCGCCGCGTCGGATTCCTCGCTGGTGACGGCGCGCCGGTCTACCGCACTGGTTCACCAGATGTCCTCCTGCTGTACCACCTGAGTGGCCTAGTGACCGTCGTGGAGATCGGAGATGCCAGCAATGAAGATTAGCGAACGGTCCTGGCATCTGCGGTTCGTGCGGTGGGTCAATGATGATGGAGCGATGTTCAAGCGGTGGTTCAACCCCACTCCCAACGATGAATTCAATGCGCCGTACCAGCCGCATGATCTCTGCCGGTACTTCTGGGCCTTCGTTGCCTCCATCGGGATGCTGCTGATACTGATCGGTATTGGCGGCGTCACCTTCCTGATCTGTCAGACGGTGTACTGGACGTGGCGCGTGCTCTCGTGGGTGGTGTGGCACGCGCTTGTCTCGCCGGCCGTGAGCGTGTGGGATGCGATCCCGAAGCGACACCGCCGCGAGCCGAAGGGGCCTCCGAACCTGGTCGTGGCTTTCATTCGGGCCAAGAAACGTCGGGTGTGCCCATTGATCGAAGTAACCAAAGAGTCAACTACTGCCGACTGAAGCCCAACGGCGCAGGATACTCGGCTTTTCTCCTTATCTGCGCTACAATGGACATGGTGCCCCGAGGGGGAATTGAACCCCCGATCAAAACCCTGCGGAGGGAGTCGCTCTAGCTACTGAGCTATCGGGGCCTCAGAGGAACCCCTAGGAAGCGAGACTGCCTTCCCGGTCTCTCACTTCCTAGGGGTTTTTCGTTAGGTCATCGCTTCCTCCTTCTTCCGAAGCGCGGCGTCGATCCGCTCCTGCCAAGCGAGGGTGAGCGTCCCTTGACGTAGAATAGAGAACAGCGCACCCACCAGGCGTCGATAACCTTCGCGCCAGTCTCTTCCCACACGGGAGGTGGCTGGCGCTTTTCTTTGCCTAGAGTTCCAAGAGCGGGACGGATATACGAAGCGTGGCAGCCAGAAAACGCAACACCAGCGGCGGCCGATACGTCGGCGACGCCCTGTCCAAGCCCGTTCCTTCCGCCGAAGAACTAGCCGGCGGCAGTGGGGAAGAACGAGACGACTGGACCGGCCGCCTAGAATCCCTCCGCCCTGACGGGGCTTCCGATGCAGAGGCGGTGCAACTTCCTGGCAGTGAGAGGCCGAACGAACGGCTCCTGCATAGTTGGTTCACCCGTGAGTGGCGCCGCTGGGAAGC
>DAINCT010000291.1:0-5428 GCA_036732245.1 Chloroflexota bacterium
CCCGCCGCTCATGAAACGGGAACGAAGGCCGCGACCACCTGCCAGAAGCGTACGGTGGTGTCGATACCGTCGTAAAAGTTTTGAAGACTGAACTTTTCGTTTGGGGCATGGAGATTGTCATCCGGTAACCCCCAGCCCATCAGGACGGTGTCGATCCCTAGCACGTCCTTGATAAGGCCGACTACCGGAATCGAACCCCCTGATCGAGCGCGTACCGCCGGACGGCCGAAGGTCTCCTGCAGCGCGGCGCTTGCTGCCTGGACGTAACGACTGTCGTCCGGCACGACCACCGCATTCGCCGCATGTAAGAGACGGACGTCGAGCTCGATACCAGGCGGTGCAAGTTCGAGTACATAGCGTCGGAACGACTCAAATACGCTTTCCACCTGCTGATTCGGTACAATCCGCATGCTGATCTTCGCGGTTGCTTCACTCGGAATCACGGTCTTCGCACCCTCCTGAGTAAAGCCGCCTGCGATCCCATGCACATCGAGCGTGGGGCGGGCCCACATACGCTCCAGCTCAGAGAATCCTGGCTCCCCCACCAGATCGGAGGCACCGATCTCGCTCCGTAGCGCGTCGGCGTCAAACGGCAACTGCTCCCACGTATCCAAGACGTCGGCGCGTGGCATTTCCACAGCGTCGTAGAAGCCCGGGATCTGTATTCGTCCATCAGTGTTCTTGAGAGAGGCAATGACGTGAGCCAGCGCATTGAGAGGGTTGGGCGCGATGCCGCCGTAAACCCCTGAATGCAGGTCACTGGCCGCCCCGCGTGCCGTGATCTCGGTATAGACGGTTCCCCGTAAACCCGTATCGATCGTTGGCACGCCTGCGGCGAACATCGCGCCATCCGCAATCTGGGCGACATCGGCGTGGAGCCGCTCATCATGGGAATGAAGGTAGGCGTTGACGACCTCGCCGCCGTTCTCTTCCTCACCTTCAATCAGAAACTTGAGGTTTGCGGGCAGCGTCCCGGTGGTGCGCAGCAATACATCGGCCGCGGCGATGGACACCATCAACTGACCCTTATCGTCGGAGGAGCCGCGCGCATACAGGTTCCCGTTGCGAATCGACGGCTCGAAGGGCGGCGACTCCCAGAGTTCGAGCGGGTCGGCCGGCTGCACGTCGTAGTGACCGTAGACCAGGACGGTGGGCGCATCGGTCGCCTGCAACCATTCGGCATAGACCAGAGGGGGGCCATCCCCGGTTACGAGCTCGGTATCAAAGCCCATAGCCTGGAGCTTGTCTCGAAGCAGCCGGGCCGCGCGTTCCATGTCGGCACGGTGCTCCGGTAAAGTGCTGATACTGGGAATGCGAAGGAGCTCGAGAAGATCCTCCACGAAGCGTTCCCGCTGTTCGCGGGCGTATTGAAGAGGGGTGTCATCTGTCATGGACCATTGTAAAGAACGCATCCCGGGGTACTTCCGAGCCGATCGGACGGGAGCACCTCGGAGAAACCGCGACGTACGGCTCCGACCAGAGACCTGCGGACGGACGTATCGATCGCCCGGTGTGGCGATCGGCGGTTCCCGTGACGATGTCTTGGAGGCGGGAGATGAAGAACCTTACAGATCGTGACTACCTACTACAGCGCCAGTACGGCGATGCCTCGAATTTGCAGGCCCGCATTGCCCTTCATCAGCGCTTCAGTACGAATCCCCAGGGGCTACCCCGTTGGTTCATGCAGCAGCTGCAGATTCCCGAGAACGGGAGGCTCCTGGAAGTTGGCTGTGGTCCGGGCGGCTACTGGCCTCAAGTCGCGAAGATGGTCCCCAGCTCGTGGCAGATCACAGTCTCGGACTTCTCACCCGGGATGGTGGCACAGGCGCGGCAAAGATTGGCCGCGCTGCATCGACCATTCACGGTGGTTCAGGCCGATGTGCAACACCTGCCCTTTCCCGACGGAGTGTTCGACGCGGTCACCGGGAATTTCATGCTCTACCACGTGCCCGATCGACCCCGTGCCCTGGCGGAAATCCACCGGGTGTTGGCAACCGGCGGTCGGCTGTTTGCCATGACGAACGGCAACCGGCACATGCGGGAGTTCAACGATTTGGTGGGCCGTGTGGTTCCCGGCACGACTCGGCACGGAGAGACGGGCTTCAGCCTGGAGAACGGGTCGGCGCAACTCACTCCCTGGTTTGACGACCTTCGCCTGCTGCGCTACTCGGACACCTTGAGGGTCAACGACCCGGAGCCGCTCCTCGCCTATATACGCTCGTACGCGGCCGGGCTAACCGCTGATCAGGAGGAAGCCCTGAGGCAGCAGATCCAGGTCGAACTCGACGCACACGGAGTCTTCCAAATCACCAAGGACCCGGGCATGATAACGGGCGTGAAGCGGTGAGATCAGAGCACCAATGAGGAAAATGCCGGGACGGAGAAGGCGATTCTTTCCCATGGTCTGACCTAGCTCGAGCTTCCGTGTCGAAAGGCGTGAATGAGCGTAATTCATTCGATTATTACGATGTTGCCCGCGGTTCACCGTGACAAGATGATGAGCCGAAGCTTTAAAGCGCTATAGACTTGCATGAATTCCCGTAACGAAAAATCCTAGCCAGGCACGTCAGCGCAAACCGGGGCAGTGCCGATCGAACCGGTCAACGGACCTAACGAGGAATCGACCAGACTTCAGCGTCGAGAGGAACAGACATGGGTCAGCCAGTCGTGCATTTCGAGATTATTGGAACGGATCCGGAGAAGCTTCGGAGCTACTACCGGGAACTGTTTGGGTGGGAGTTCGACACGAGCGGCCAGGTCTCTGCCGCGGTCTCCGAGCCGACGAATTACGGGTTCGTGGAGCAGAACACGACCGACGAGGGGGCCGGCATCCCTGGAGGCGTGGGCGGAGGACTCGGTTACGTCAGTCGGGCGACCTTCTACGTGGGCGTGCCTGACGTTGAGGCTGCGCTGCAGCGGGCCGAAAGCCTTGGTGGCATTCGCGTCATGGGCCCCGAGCAGGCCCCGACAGGACTTGTCGTCGGCCACTTCAGGGACACCGAGGGTAACCTCATCGGCGTCGCTGGCACCGCAGCTGGGGACGATGCAGACGCAGATGACCACGGAGTCTAGAGGTCCTTCACAGCTGACCTGACGAGTCCCACGAGCACGGGGACATCACCGATGGGACCAGAATTGCAGGAAGCACTACGCTGGGATGTGCAGATGGCGACAGTATGCTGCCGCCCATGCGTCAGGGGAAGGAGGATACACACCATGGCCAGCAAGCCGAAGGAGGATCTTCACCGTTATTTGCAGGCAGCCCGTGACGCCATGCTGTGGAAGCTCGACGGACTCTCGGAGTATGACGTCCGCCGTCCGATGACACGTACCGGTACCAATCTGTTAGGGCTGGTGAAACATCTGGCGAGCGTTGAACTCGGGTACTTCGGCGACACGTTCGGCCGCCCATCTGGTGAACTGCTGCCCTGGTTTGAGGACGACGCCGAGCCCAACGCCGACATGTGGGCGACCCCCGACGAGTCGCGTGACTATCTCGTGTCGCTGTACCGCCGCGCGTGGGCACATGCCGACGCAACGATTGACTCCCTGCCCCTGGACGCTGTCGGTCACGTGCCATGGTGGCCGGAGGAGCGCAGGGAAGTCACGCTCCACAGGATCCTGGTACATATGATTGCCGAAACGCACCGGCACGCTGGTCACGCCGACATTGTCCGGGAACTCATTGACGGAGTGGTCGGGCTGCGGACGGTCAACGACAATATGGCGCCGGGCGACGTGACGTGGTGGGAGAGCTACCGAAGCCGGCTGGAGCGAGTGGCGCGGGGAGCTGGTCGGAACTGAGCCCGCTCAGTAGGGCGGGCCGGGATCGGCACCGAGGCTGCGCTACATCCGGTTCAGTCTCGTAGTCCTTCATGCCTAATTTGTCAGACAACAACGGCTCCTGGGAGCGTTCCAAACGCACTGCGAACAGCAGGGGGTGCAAGTTCCCCCTCAGGAGAAGGTACTGCTTGATCCGATCCCCTCCGCCGCGCGCGTGAGCCTGGGAGACGTGCGGTTCGAGGCGGCGTGGCGGCACGGACGTGCCATGTCGACGGACGAGGCGATCGCGCTTGCCCTAAGCGTGGTGCCATGACGTGCCGTCGTGCTACGGTTCACGTATGCTGTGGCGGGTTGGAAACCGCTTCCCTCTCTTCACCTTCATCTGGCCGTGACTTCAGACGTCGTCCGATCTGCCTCACCGCGCTTTGCGACGCGTGCGGATGGTCGGAATGCGCCTGGCCGACTGTTCCCAAGGAGGTTGCCTCATGCGAGTCATTGTCCCCGTCGTGCTCGTCGTCATGTGTCTGGGCCTGCAGAGTGGTCGAACGCTCGCGGCAAGTTTCGCCTTCCAAACCCCTTCGAAGAACATCGGCTGTATTGGGGGAAGTCGAGGCCTTCGCTGCGACATCGGTCAAAAAGACTGGCCGGGGCCCGCGCGCCCGGTGTCGTGCCACCTCGGCTATGGAGACTCTCTTTCGATGAATGAGACAGGTCGGCCCCAGTGGACGTGTCATGGCGACACCGTGCGCAATGAGGGAAGAATCTTACACTACGGCACGACCTCGAGATTCGGACCGTTCACCTGTACTTCCAGGATCAATGGACTGACCTGTACGAATAGGAACGGTCATGGCTTTTTCCTGAGCAGACAGTCCTACCGGCTCTTCTGATTTCTTTCGAGGCGCTTTACCACCCCGGAGCCTGTGCCATGCTGCAAACACCGACGGTAGCCACGGAAGACGGATAGAGACATACGCACTGCGCGCTCAGGCACCGCAGTGCCCAGCCGGCGCTTTCGAGCCACAGAGAACAATGGGGGCCGTACCCGCTTCATGGAGAACCAGCGTGTCATTCGGCATCGCGACCAGCGTGACAGCGGTGCCCACCTGCCAGGAGAATGCGCTGTTGTCCATCGATCCGGAAGCCTTGTTCCCGACCCTTCGATGCAACGTCAGTGCGCTGAATCCACCGCCGAAGATCGTGTTTTTAGCTTGCTTGTCGCACGCCGTGACTACTTGACCAGTGCAGAACACATACGTGCGGTAGGAGTAGAAGGCATATCCGTTGCGATAGACGACCAGGTCCCCACCGTGTTGGAACCAGCGTCCCACGAACTGTGTGTACTGAGATGAGTCATGGGAGCGGGACGCCAGAGCTATGGTGAGACCGAAGCCGTCGCGACCGATTACAATTCCAGACAACAAGGCTAAAAAGACAATCGATGACACAGTTCGCCGCCTCATAGAATCCTCCCATGCCGGTAGCCGTGATGGAATGTCACTCGTGACCTGATTGTGCCGCTCATGGTATAGGATCGATTCACTCGGCTGGGTAAGCCGGCCTGCAGCATGGCCGGCTCCCAGAGCAAGCCGACCGGAGCTGGAGCCAGTCCGGGTCCCATCAGTTCCTCCGAAGACGAGTCCGG
>DAINCT010000292.1:0-5425 GCA_036732245.1 Chloroflexota bacterium
CCCGTCGACCTCTCGTTGTATTCGTATGCCGGGCCGAGGCCGCAGTCGAAGGAGACGGCTTTGCTCATGCTGGCCGACGCGTGTGAATCTGCGGTTCGCGCCTCTTCTGACCACTCCAGTGCGAAGATCGCAGATGTCGTACATCGCATCTTTCGGGATCGAACGGAAAGCGGCCAATTGGACGAGTGTCCGCTCACTCTGCACGATATCGATCTGGCGGAGCGAGCTTTTCGCTCGGTCCTGAACGGACTGTACCATCCGCGGGTGGAATATCCCGACGCGGTCGAGCGAGAGGTCGAGGTCGAGCCCGAGTTGCGGCTTACCGGTCGATCCGGGGCGGTATGAACGAAGAGCGCATCGACGTTTCGATCGATGTGGGCGCAGGCGTCATGGCGACGGTCGATCATTCCGGCCTGCGCCATGCGGCCGTAGCGGCCCTGCAGGTCATGTACGACGCCGAGAAGCAGCCGCCCTTTGCACTTGACGGAACTCGGGTGGAGATCAGCATCCTGGTCACCGACGACGATGAGATCCGACGGCTAAACCGTGAGTACCGGGGAGTCGATCGACCGACCGATATTCTGTCCTTCTCACTCGTCACAGACGATGATGGAAGAGTCGAGGTCATGCCGCTGGGTGAGGTGCAGTCTCTTGGCGACATTGTGATTTCTCACGCCTATGCGAGCCGACAAGCCACGGAACTCGGACACTCCGCGGAGATGGAGCTGGCGTGGCTCGTGATCCACGGCACGCTTCAGTTGGTAGGGTACTCTCACGACACCGACGAGGCCGCCCAGACCATGGAGGCACTCGAGCATGCAGCCCTACAGCGCCTTGGATTTACGGTACCGTAACAGCCGAGGGCAGGCTGAGGGTGGGTGAGGTCTCCAGAGGCGAGCCGGTCCACTGTAAGGCGGCGGCCGCCCACGTAAGGCCGGCCCCAAATCCAACCATCACCACAATGTCATCCGGACGGAGACAACCCTGCGCGTGAGCCTCACATAACGCCAAGGGGATAGACGCGCTGGACGTGTTGCCGTACCGATCGATATTGAGGAACACCCGATCTTCGGGGAAACCGAGTCGGCGCACCGCATAGTCAATGATGCGGGTATTGGCCTGATGCGGAATGAAAAGGTCGACATCGGACGCCGTTAAGCCCGCTTTGGTCAGTACGAGCTCGGTTGATTCCACGACCACTCGGGTGGCAAAGCGAAATACCTCGGGACCGGCCATATGAACAAAGTGAAGGCCTGCCCGCACTGTCTCCTCGCTAGAAGGCATGCGGCTACCGCCCGCCGGCAGACAGAGTGCCTGTGCTCCCGAACCGTCAGACCCCAGCACGAATTGCGGTTGGAAACCAGCACTACCGCCGGCCGAAACCACGACGGCCCCGGCTCCATCACCAAATAGTACGCAGGTCGATCGGTCCGTCCAATCCAAGATGCGCGAGAGGATTTCGCTGCCGATCACGAGGATGTGATCGTACATGCCGGCCGTCACATAGGCCGACGCAATCGAAAGGCCGTACATGAACGACGTGCAGCCGGCCTCGAGGTCAAAAGCGCCCCCCGTGATTCCGAGGGCGTCTTGAATCAGGCACGCGGTAGCCGGAAATGGATAGTCCGGAGTCGCGGTCCCAACGATTACCAGATCAATATCGCCCGGCGTGAGACCGGCGACCCGGATGGCATCGAGAGCCGCTCGAATGCCCATGGACGAGGTCGTGTCTTCGGACGAGGCCACCCGTCGTTGTCGGATACCGGTCCTCGAAGCAATCCATTCATCCGAGGTATCGATGGTGCGGGCAAGCTCTTCATTCGTGACGATGCGTTCCGGCACGTACATGCCCCACCCGGTAAGTGCAGCCGACCTCATTCGACGTGGTCCGGCTCGATCGGCTGGACGTAAACCAGCGGCTGTCCCAGTTCCACCAGATCGCCGTCTGTCACTGCCATGCGAATCACCTCTCCGTACAGGTCAGCGGTGACCTCATTGAAGAGCTTCATAGTCTCGATCAGTCCCACCACTTGCCCGGGTTCGACGAACTGGCCCTCTAACACGAAAGCGGACTGCTCGGGCGACGGACGGCCATAATAGATTCCAGTGAGCGGGGCCGTGATGGCGAAGGTCGATTCCTCCTCGGAAACATCCGGCACCGGGTCCGAAAGAGACGCGGTGCGAGCACCAGGCTCACGCCGCAGATAAATGCGAGCAGAACCTTGCACGATTTCGATTTCATCGACGTCCGTGGTTTCGAGCTGGCGCAGTAGACGCTCCACGGTTTCCGGTTCCAACATGGAACGCCGTTCCTCGCCATGCTCCGACCTACTTGCCAAGGTGAGCCCAAAGAGCTTCGACGGAGCGGTCGCGAAATGCCGCTCTTTCACCGGTCTGGGGCCGGCTTAACCCGCGGGCAGCATCGAACAGGCGCTCCATCCCTCTCCACCTCGCAAAGAAGCCGTCTCGCAGTGCGGCCGACATATGGACTGATTGTGCCTGACGGTAGTACGCGCACACAAGACGGGCCATGAGCACGATCAAGTCGGTCGTTCGACGTCTGGACAGGCGCCAATCGCA
This sequence comes from Chloroflexota bacterium, assembly GCA_036732245.1. GTDB lineage: Bacteria > Chloroflexota > UBA5177 > UBA5177 > UBA5177 > JANWJD01. The sequence goes on from DAINCT010000292.1 coordinate 2,581, forward strand.
GCGTTGCCGCGCCCAGTAAACCATTGTCTTGCAGGCACGGAGTCAAATACAATGGCGGCAGCGCGGGTGCGCTTTTTTCTTGTGCCGATGTAGCTCAGTTGGTAGAGCAGGCGCTTCGTAAGCGTCATGTCGCCGGTTCGAGTCCGGCCATCGGCTCCATTGCAAGGCGTGACGGCGCCCCTTGAGGGCGCCGTCTTTTTTGCGGGTCCGCGTTCGTCGGCTCCTCGTCTCTGTTCGCCGTACAATTCGGCGTGCCTGCTCTCTTCGATTCCCTGTTGGTTATTCGCGGTTATCGACCGACATCGATACGGCCCCACCTCTGGATCGCTTTCTTCCTGTCGTGCGTCTGCGGACTCGGCGGTTGCGCCTTCAATTCGACTCCCACGCTCTCCAGGCAAGAAAACACGCTTCGCCTCCCGTGGTACGGGTCGCCGACACATCTCGATCCTGGCATCTTCGATCCCGCGAGGGCGTCCTCCGCGACCCCATTACTCCTGACATCGCTGACTAGCGCCGGCCTGGTGAAGTTCAGCCCGGACCTCCATGTAATCCCGGAGCTCGCCGTCTCCATACCGACGATATCGACCGACGGGCGGAAGTACACCTTTACCATTCGGCAGGACGCCCGGTATGCGGACGGTACGCCGTGCACTGCGGCGGATGTGGCGTATTCGCTGGAGCGAGCGCTCAGCCCGGCTGAGCATGCTCCCCTCGCCGCTCAGTATTTGGGGGATATTCAAGGCGCGTCCCAGGTAGAAACGGGCGGCGCACGGACGTTGTCCGGGGTCCGGATACTGCACCGACTGACGGTGCAGATTCGGTTGACCAGTCCGGACGCCACGTTCCTCGAGAAGTTGGCTTTTCCGGTGGCTGCGATTGTGTCGCGTCACGGTGCGGGCGGACTAGGTCCATTCGTGCGGGCATCGAGCGACACCCCATCGACGGTCGTTTTGGTGCCACGTCGCAATTACTTCGGCGATCCAATTCAAATGGACAGTGTCAAGCTGGTCGCCGTGAAAAACGCCGCCACCGGGCTGGAGATGTTCAAAAAAGGCTTGCTGGATGCGGCATGGGTCCCTCCAGCCAGAATGTCCGCCTTCGAAGGTCACACCGAGTTCAGCCAGAGTAGCGGACTCGACGGGTACTATGCCGTGGCGCCGGCAACCGAGGGCGGGCGACTCGCGTCGACGCTCGATCGCAGCCGACTGCTCCAACACATCGGGCCGGCTCTCACGCCGCTCGAATCAATCGTCCCTGATACGGTCCCTGACTACGTTTCGTCGCCACCTGCGCTCACCGGATCGACCGGTCCACCGACTTCCGAGATACCGGTCCGACTGCGTGTGGCGCAACCTGAAGACGAGCTCTCCCAAGCATTGCGCGCGACGCTGGAGCAGCAGTGGGCCACCGACCAACGCTCCTCCCGGACCGTCTGGATCGTGCACGCCACCTTCCTGTTACCGGACCCCGGCCGTTGGCTGGCTATTATTGCCAACGTCTCACCAAACTGGTACCCGTCGGACCTCGCCCAGGCGAACGCCTTGACCAACGATCCGGTTACCAGGATGACGGCCTACAGCAACGTGGAGAATTGGGCTCTGTCCAAGGGTGTCATCATCCCTCTGGCCACTGGAACGCTCGGCTACCTCACCCGATCGACCGTGCAGGGCCTGAATGTCACAGCGACCGGGCTGATGCCCGCGAACAACAATTGGTCCATGGTAGGAATTACGTAGCGGGATTGAGCAGGTCCCGGTACTGTTCGATCAGCACGCGCAGGTCGTGGGGCACGCGTAGCGGCTTCCTCTGTCCATCGACAAAGACGTAGGTGTTCTCTCCCACCACCAACAACTCTGCTCCACGCCGACACTCGTAACGGGCGATCATCGTGGCGGTGGTAAGTCGCGGAATCGAGACAGTCACGGAGATCAAGTCATCCATAAACGCGGGAGCATGGAAATCGCACTGAACAGTCCGAATGAAGACGCCCCAATTCCCCGCCAGCATGCGCGCGTACGTGTATCCCATGCGCCGAAAAGTCTCAATGCGCGCATCGTCAAACAGGTCGAGATACGCGCCGTGATACATCGCGGCGTTCAAATCGGTTTGATGGCTTCGCACTCGCGCCTGATAGACGTTGAGCGCCGCGTCACCGTCATTCATGACCCGGAACGTCTCCTCCAGATGATTCGCAGCAATTGTACGCTGGCTCGCGGATATCTCCACGCACCTGCGTGCGAAGATCGACAACGATTGTCGGCCATGGGCGGAGCGTGTGGGATGGAACCGAGGACCCAGCGTGCAAGAATACCGAAGTATGGGCGGGGCCATGGAAACGACGAAGGTTTCGATTGCGCCTGACTATGAGTTTCGTGAGGTGAGCGCAGATGTATCGCGAGATTAAAAGTGTTCAGTCCATCGTTGAGGCACTGCAGTCCCACATCGGCGATGCACTGCGCGCGACCTCAACCAGGGACATGATCGAACATGCCGGCCGAGCGCACGTGTCGGCGGTGGCCGCCAAAGAAGAACTGGATCGGCTACTTGGGAGTGGGTACCAGGAGAGCGAGACCTCCTTTGGCGATCCACACGTCGATCCGAGATACGTCGACGCAGCGAATCGCGCACTCAGCGTAGTCATCACGGAAGCGGAAAAAGTCGCCCTGGGCATCGACGTCGACAGCATGCGTGCCCGCCTGATCGACTTCAAGACGCGCGCCGATTATGCGGATGCGTATCTCCGCGTGGCAGTGGGAATGGAAGGCGACGGGTAGCGCCTTAGCCCACCGCGATGAGCGGAATCTCGGCACGTAAGGACTCGCTCCACAGCCCATCAAGATATGGG
>DAINCT010000293.1:0-5424 GCA_036732245.1 Chloroflexota bacterium
CGACGTCTACTATCGTGATGTGCGGGACACCGCTGACGGTTGATCCCGAGGCCGAAGCAGTACCGGTCGACGGCAGAACCGTGTAGGGCTGGGCGGTCACCTTTACCGACGCCGTTCCGACTAGGGCTGAGGTGAGGGTGAGATCGCTGCCGGAGGCAGTCACTGCCGTCGTCACCGATGAGCTTCCGGCGGTAAATAGCCGGCCGGTTGCATCAACGAAATCGCCCCTGGAGTATTTATCCAGCATTAGCTTCACCGGTATGGGCAAGCTATGGAATGTGACGGAGCCGGGCTCGGCCGCCGACCCTTTGAGGTTGAACAATTGGTCTGCGTCAAATGTATTGCCGTCGAAGGCGGTGCCGGTTGACAGCTGCAGCAGAACGGAGCCACCGGCATTGGCGAAGGTGTTATCCGTGAAACTGCTGCCGTCTGCTTCGGTCGTCTTAATGAGGTTGGAGCCGGTGGCGTTGAAGGTGTTTCCCTTGAAGACGTTCCCGGTAGGATGACCGCTGGGGGTGCTGTTTTCCGGCTCGTCCGAACCCTTGTACATGAAAACTCCGTACTGCGCGCTACGTGTGACGGTATTGTTCACGAATTGGTTGCCGGCTGCGCCTACCGAAAGCCGTAGGCCATATTTAGAGCGATCAACCGTGTTGTCGTGGATGCTGTTATTGGAACTGTCAAAGACAGCGATCCCGGCGCCAGTGGGCTGATCGTGCACATTGTTGTAGGCAATGGTCGTGTTGGTGACGCCGCGGTGGATCATAATCCCGTGCACCTGGCCGTCTGCAAGCTTGTCCGGGTCGGTACCGCTCCAGGGCACCATGCCGTTGTGATCACTTTCATTGTGCTCGATTGTGAGGTGGTCGCATTTCTGCGAGCAGATGACCCCGTGATCGCCATTGTCGTGAAACCGGTTGTATTGGATGTTGAGGTTCCGTGACACGTCATGCGGATCCAGCCCGTACATGACATTGTTGCCGTATTCGTTGTTCGTGAAGCTCATATTGTTGGCACCCCAGGTGTAGGTGCCCATATAATTTCGAACGAACTTGCTGCCGGTTTGCCGGCCGGTGACGAAGAGCCGTGCACAGACGTCGAGATGCGAGTGATCGCAGCCCTCGGCTTTGTAGGAAACTCCGTAGCTCGCACCTGCGTAAAACCCGAGATCGCTGAAGGTCGAATTGACAATGTTCATCGTCGATTGTCGCGACGAGCCATCTGTGTCCAGGTAGGAGAGAGCGCGGATGAAGGCCCTACCCTGAGCTGTGGATGGAGCTCCGGCTGGCAGGTTCGGGTTCGTGTCCGGTGCTCCCGTGGCATCGTCCCAGGACGTCAACGTCATCGAGTCGGCATCGATCGTTCCCCACTTGGCTGTGATGTTCTGGACGTTGGTAGGCAGGTTGTCCTGCAGGCTGCGTAGTCTCAGCGTCTCGACATCGCCCGGGCCGTCCTGCGCGTTGCCTCCGTGCAGTACCAGTGATGCGCCGTTCTGGATCACCAGATCAGCGCTGAGTTCCCAGGTTTTGCTCGCCGCATTGACCAGCGTCAGGGGCGCGGCCGCGCAATATCGCTTGATGTCGGTGAGGGTGAAGGCCTGAGGTGTAACCAGGTAAATCGTGTTCGAGCTGCTGGAGTACTTGACCGGGCTGCTGCACGCGACCGCATACGCCGGGGAGGCAGTCACGACCGCGATCAGCGGTGCGACCAGCGCGGCGGTAAGCAGGATGAGCTTGAGGCGATGATGTTCGAGGCGATGGAGCATTGCGGTTCCCCCAGGTAGTCCAAATGTGCTTGCACCGGAGCGGCGAAGCGTCTAGCAGCTCAACAGCCGATGTGGCTACGACTGATCTCGAAATCGGCGAAATCGACGTGTTGTTGGATGGGTGTTGCCCACGTCTGATCGCCGCCTCCGAAGAAGGTGGAGAAGAACAGACCGTCGATCTGTAGCGAGGGCGAACTACGGAATGTCAGGCCTCGCTGTGCTAGTACCTGGCTGTTGTTCAGCCACACATTGACGCTGCCGTTGTCCTTGCCCGGCTCGTTTAGTGTGACTTCCTGCTCGACACATGCCCATTGGTTGGTTGGCCAATTCCAGTTGCCTCGCCCAAGAGAGGTGCCGTGCTGCACAGAGGTCGGCAGGTAGGCGTATACCTCACCCGCGCCACCGGCGCGCCACATATATCGCGTGGACAATCCGTCGGCGCCATCAGGAATCTTGCGGCCCGAAGTGACTGTGCCGCCATACAGACCTGGCAGCTTGCCGCCCTTCACCCAGTTGAAGCCGGACGGAATACGCAGGTAGTACCGCAGGAAGGCATGGTCGGTAGATCCGGCGGCATCCCTCAGATACAACTGCGAACCGCCGACCGTGATGCCCTCACTCGTGGTGGAGGCACGGGTACTGCTTGAGTACGCCGGGTAGGTCACGCGCGCGAAATAACCAAACGGCGTCCCTGACGAACGCTGAATATCAATCCTGTCGATGCCGAAGCTACCGCCACTACGCGGGTGGAGACCCGGGCCGAAGAAAGCCGATAACTGGTCGTTCAGATTGGGTTCACCACTGGAATGAATCTGCTTACTCGGCCAAGCCCACACCACGGACACCAACACCATCCCAATCACAAGGCCTCCGATGACCGAGCGCGCCCAGGACGGGAGTTTCTGGAACAGGTCAAAGCCTTCCCGCAGTCGCCGCAGAGCGGCCCGGTTCGCTTCGTCCTCCGCTGGTTTTTGCGTCACCGCGTATTGAATACGCCCGCTGGGAACAGCCATGTCCGGTCCTCCGCCTTCTCCCGTAGACGCCGAAGCAGTTCGAGCATGCATGCCGATGCGGCTGCAACTGCGGCGGCGAGCCCGTACCAGCGCAACTTCTCTTCTGGAAGCGAATTGTGGCTGCCATAAGAAACATGTCCAACGGCTAGAGCGCCAGCTCCGATGACACTTCTCCCAACCCGCAATTGACCCCCCGTGGCAACCCGGAAGCCGATCCCCGTCGCCGAGAGGTGGATCCCTGAGACGTTGACGGCAGCGCCGGAACTCACCCGAAGTCCCTCGCTCACCTTTGACATTGCGGTACCAGCGATGTTCGCGTTGCCAGAAAGACGCATCGCGATTGACGTGTTCGTGATCGAGCCACCGCTTATCTGCAGCTTCGACGCGGAGCTGGAAACGCCGGTCGTCGCCCCCGAGATCGTGACGTCGCTGACCGAAATGCCTCTTACTGAGTTGGATACGGCGACCCCTACCGATGACGTGCTGATGGTGGATCCGGTCAGGGTCACTCCATCGGAAGCGCCGTAAATTCGTACGCCCGCGCCGGCGGATGTGATGCGCAGTCCACGCATTGTGATACCGGCGGCCGCCGCGAGAACGCCATCCCCACGCACCTGATTGACCGTCACGGACGTCAGCAGTATGCGCAGCGCAGCTGGGCGTGCCTCTATCCCAGTGCCGACATCGGTGATCACGGAGCGGGTCACCTGAACGCCAGTCGACGCTCGGGTGAGCGACACGCCCGTTGGACCACTGGTTATATCGGCGCCCGAGACCCGTACGCCGATACCGGCTAGGTCGAGTCCGGTCACTCGAAAGTCCTGAGCCGTGACGTGATCGAGCGAAACTTGGCGAGCGCGATTGCTTACCAGCACGGCGGTATCGTCGCCGACCGCCTTGGCGCCAACGACGGTGATGCGTGATGAGCCATCATCGACGAGCAGTCCGAGCCGCTCAGCGCTACTCGATATGCCCGACACGGTGGTCTGGGATGTCCCGGCCAGTCGGATGCCGCCGTTGGCATTGCCAGCTGTCGTGATACCGATCAATCGGGTCGCGCGCGACTCACGGACTTGGACACCGTAGCCGGCGTTGCCGGTCAATCTGACGTTCTGTAGCAGCACGGGCGTTGCGGCTTTCAGGACGACCCCGTCACCGGAGCTGTCCTGGACCGAGCTGCCTGTTACCGTCACGGCGCCTGTCCCTATAAGCGAGAGGCCCGTTCGTGATTGCCCGAACTTTGCACCTGTTAGCGATCCCGTCGTCGCCGAGCCCAGAGTTACGCCCTCCCCACCCGCGGCAAGTCGTCCGAGGTGATCGAAGGAGACCGAAACTATTCGCACCGACGATCCATGCACATAGTAGATGTACGGACGAAGCGGTGATTCCTGCGCGGGTTCCCCGATCACGGAGTCCCAGCCCGTCACGGAAACGCCCTGAAACCGAACAGCCGCTGAGGTGCCGCGAATTGTGCCGCCGATACCGGAAGGATCGCTGTCGAGAAACACTCTCTTGACCGCAGGAGCGGCGAACACCAAGTCGGATTGCGGAGCTTGGAATAACCCCACATGAAGCTCGACTGTATCGCCGGTCCTCGACAGCCACGAGGGTCGGTCCACCAGCACCACCAATGATTCGACCGTGAGCGGCCCACCTGCGTACCACACGCTCCGTTCGACGAAGCCATCAACCATGAGGTTTACACGGTTCGGCCGAACCTCGATCACGTTGCCCACATCGGGCTTGACAGAAACCGCAGCTCTCGGGGCCGCAGCTACCGGGCTCGCGAACCAGATCAACGCTGGAACCACGATCGCTGCGAGGCCAGTGAATGCGGCCACCCGCTGCCGGCGCCGAGTAGGCCTAGGTCTTTGCAGGCGGAGCAAGTGGTTCACGATGCACCTCCCGTACGGACGATCTGACCATCGCTGGCGACCTCCACCTGGCGGGTCAGCCACCTTTGCTTGCGGATCGTGACCAAAGCGCTGATCTTGATCACCGCCATCCCGAAGGACAGCAAGACGAAGGGGGGAATAAGGAAGAACGATGATGGGCGTCGACGCAGGTGCGGCAGTAGCTTCAGGGCGCGGCTGAACCACCACCAGGCGGCGAGTGCAAGACAAAAAGCCCAGTCCCGCTGGATGATGCTCAACGTCATGAACGTGGGCGCCGCGAGCAACGTGAACGCGCTCACCATTTTGTCGAACATCGTGTAGGCCAGGTACGGCCGACGCCACGCCCAACCCTCGGAGAGGGCGCGTAGGTCTGAGCGCCACGTGTTGCGTGCCCATCGCAGCCGCTGTTTGAAGAAGATTGACGGCTTGTCAGGGAACGTCGACCACACCCGAGCTGAACGTTGCATGACCGTGTCGTAGCCGGCCTTCATCGTCAGGCATGTCAGGCGTTTGTCGTCACCGGACATGCACGGCACGCCCATGAACGTTTCGCTCATGAATTCCGCGCTGATCTGCAGCAAGATCTCGCGGCGATAGATGGCGGTGCGTCCGGACAGGCACGACACGGCACGGCCGAGATAGGTCTGCCCCGCGTTCTCGTCGAAATACCTCAGGTCCAGGTACATATCGTTGACTCGCTGCAGGAATCCGTGGGGGCTGTGAACGCTCTGACGCGTCCCTACGCCGCCGA
>DAINCT010000294.1:0-5402 GCA_036732245.1 Chloroflexota bacterium
GACTTGCCTCGTACGAGTATGGGCTCGAGCTCTTCGTAACGGATGGTGTCGCGGATAGCGCGGTAGGTTTCCTCGCCGACCACCAGCCGGCCCGGCGGCGCCGAAGTCTGCAGCCTCGAGGCCACGTTCACCACGTCGCCCATGGCAAGCGCGGCGCCACGCTCATGGCCGGAACCAACCGCCGCAAGCGCTTCGCCGGTGTTCACTGCCGCTCTGGCCGCCAGCTGCGGACCGGACTGCGCCGATTCAGCACCTCGATGGCTTCCAGGGCCTTGAGGCCGGCACGAACCGCGCGCTCCGCGTCATCTGTGTGGGATAGGGGCGCGCCGAACACGGCCATGACGGCGTCCCCAATGAACTTCTCCATCGTGCCACCGAACGCTTCGATCCGCTCTTTGACGTGCGCGTGATACGTCTCCAGCACGTCTCGCACGTCTTCGGGATCAGCGAGGTCGGAGCGTGAGGTGAACCCGACCAGATCCACGAACAGGACCGATACGACCTTCCGCTCTTCCCGGGCGTCTGTCGCGCCCTCCAGCTTGGTTCCGCAGGAGGAACAAAATCGAGCATCGGCGGAGATCTGCGCTCCACACGCCGGACACACCATCATGGGAGCAGTGTACGACGTAGGCGTGTCCCACACCGGCGGATTGCCGAGCTGGAATAACTCCCCCAAAAGGACCGCTGCGGAACCGATTGCGGTGCTACAGTGCAGAGGTGCGACGTCTGAGTAGACGCCCCACGCCGCAGATAGGTGCACGGGCGCAAGGAGTCGCACATGGAGGCGGAACAGACGCGGCTGGCGGAACTCCTCACGGCGCTGTCCGTGGTCACCGATCTGGGGATCGGACGAACTCCCGAAACGGCGATGCGAGCCTGCCTCCTGGCAACTCGTCTTGCCGCGGAACTGGGCCTGGACAACGCTGCAGCGAGCGATGTTTACTACGCCACGCTGCTCCGCTACATCGGCTGCACTGCCTACGCGCATGAGGAGGCGGCGATGGCGGGCGGCGACGAGCTCACTGCGCGGGCGGAGACCACGCGCATGGACTTTCCCGACCTCTCGCTCGTGCCCGGCGCCCTGGATCTCGTCGCCTCACACTGTGAGGTCGGCGTCTCGCTGGCACACCGGTTGGAGATGGATGCAGCAGTGCAAGCGGCGCTGGGCCAGATCTTCGAGCGCTGGGATGGTGGAGGCTTACCCCATCGGCTCAAAGGGGAGGATCTGTGCCTACCTGTACGAATCGCGCACGTGGCGACTCAGGCGATGGCCTTCCTGCCGGATGGCTACGACACAGTGAAAGAGATTATGCGACAGCGCTCCGGCGGCTGGTTTGACCCCGACATTGCGGCAACCTTTCTGCGCCACGGCGAGACTCTCATTGCCGAAATCGCGGAGGTCGATCCGTGGAGGGCCGTAGTCGAGGCCGAGCCGGAGCCGCGACGACGTCTGGCGGGTGCAGCACTCGACGAGGTGGCCGCCGTCTTTGCCGACCTGACCGACCTGAAGATGCATTTCACACAGGGCCACTCGCGTGCTGTTGCAGCTTTAGCCGAGGGCGCCGCGCACCGCATCGGTTTGACGCCGACCGAAACTCGAAACTTGTGTCGCGCCGCGCTCTTCCACGACCTGGGTCGCGTCGGTGTCTGCAACGGCATCTGGGAGAAGGCCGGCCCGCTCAGTGCCATCGAATGGGAGGCGGTTCGCCTGCATCCCTACCACACTGAGCGTATCCTCTCACGCGCTCCCGCGCTGCAGCCTCTGGCCCTCATCGCCGGGATGCACCACGAACGGCAAGATGGCTCCGGCTACTTCCGGGGGACCCGTGACCCGTTCCTCCCGCCCACGGTGCGGCTGCTGTGTGCTGCCGATGCGTTCCAGGCGATGACCCAGGAGCGTCCCCATCGGCCCGCGCTCGCGCCGGACGAGGCCGCCCGAACCCTGGAGGCCGAGTCACGAGCCGGGCGACTTGATAGTGATGCCGTGCGAGCCGTGCTGACAGTCGCCGGCCACAGTGTGCCTCGCGCGCGCACCAGCGGTCCGGCCGGCTTGAGTGTGCGGGAACTGGAGGTGCTGCGGCTGATCGCGACCGGCTCGTCATACCGGGATGTTGCGCAGGTGCTCTTCATCTCGCCGCGCACTGCAGCGCACCACGTACAGCACATCTACGACAAGGTCGGCGTATCCAGTCGGGCTGCCGTCGCCCTCTTCGCCATGGCGCACCAGCTGCTCTAGTCGGAGCACCTGGCGCTCAACAATGGGCTATTTGACCGATGTGCCGCTTTCGGCTGCCTCGTAACCTGAGCACATCGGCAGCGGGACTTCCGCCGGACGGCCGTCACAGGTGAAGAGACTACCGACCGACAAAGGAGAGCAACATGAACGACGAGTTGGACAACCGAGGCAGCAAGGCAAAGAGGGTGTGGCGACTGTTGCCCCTGGCAGCGATGCTCGCGCTCAGCCTCGTTGGAATGGGTGCACGCGCGGCGAGTGCTGCCACGTCGCAGCCCTTCATGGCATCCGTTTCGGGAACGGTGGTCTTGAGTGGACTGAACAAGAACGATACCATCATGCTCAGCGGCACTGGTAGTGCGAGTCCGCTGGGGCAGTTGCAGAGCTACACGGCAAACGGCGTGATCACTTCCAGTCATACGGACAAGCAGGGGACCACGTACATCACCGACACGCTGCACGAGACGCTGACCGCAGCGAACGGCGACACGCTCACCATCCTGTGTCAGCAGACTGCTGTCAGCGACACAACAGGCTTCCATGGGAACGATAGCTGGACCGTGACCGGTGGAACGGGTCGGTTCAGCGGTGCTACCGGCTCGGGCACCGGCCACACCCAAAGTGTGGTCGCGGGCACGTTCACGAAAGACATGACCGGCACCATTGCCTATTAGGCAAGTAAGCCGGACGCACAATGTTCGTGGCCCCGGGCGCGAGTTGCGCCCGGGGCCATTTGACGTGCTCCGGAGCGTGCCGCGACAGGAAATCTTGTATTTCGTGCTGCGTAGCGCCATTTCTGTGCCGCCTGTCACCCTCTGCTCACTCACCCGAGAGCCGTGCACGTGGGACTTATGTGTCTACCAGGACGGCCAGGGCCGGCGAGTCGATCTTCGGGTGGGGGCCCGGGTCTCAGGTTGACCGTGCCAGCCACTCGTCATTGGTTTACTCTCCGCTCCCTGCGACCGCAGGCCGGTCAGCTGCGCCCCCGCGATTGGCTTTGTACTTCGCCAGACCCAGCATCAGATCCCACGCGTTGGTCGCGGCGTTGGTCAACATGACACCAACGATCGGCACCATCCAGTAAAGATACTGAGTTGTCCCTGCAAGCAGGGTTGCGGCGACCAAGGTCAACCCGATGCCGCTGGCCAGGGGAAGTGCAACCGGCAAGCCGATGCGCGTCACAGCTCCCTCCAGGCCACTGAAACGCTCCCGCGTGCTCCATACTGCGCGTCCGACACGGAAGGTCCGCAGCACATCCACGATCCCGAAGGCAAGCAGAGGCAGCCCGAGTCCTGCAGGGTCTTGTCGGGGGACCAGGAAGAGCAGCGCTACGATTACCACCAGAATGAAGCGAGTGAACGTGCGACGCGCCAGAGAGAGTATCGTGGATGCGCCAGACTCGCCGATCAGGTCAATGTGCAGCGAGATGGCCACGAAGAGCAGACCGATAAGGGTGGCGGACGCCGTGCCCGCCAGCATGTAGAAGCTTTGCCAGCTGGCGATGATCGATGAAAAGCCGGCATGCATGACTTTGCTCCTGTCTCGCAGGACTGGTCATCCGCCTTATTGTTGCCGCATGCCGAGCGAATCTTCCAAGGCATGGAACGTGTCTTCAAGGCGAGAGGATCGATTCATAGGGACGATACAAGCACCCATCACGGCGAAGATCTCCGGTCGAACAGGACGGATCCTCACACAACAGGCGCTTGCCGGTGGCCACGTGGTGACGGCGCTCAACCGCCGGCCCGAAAGCTTCCCGCTCCACGATCCTCGCTTGACCGTCTGCCGTGGCGACGCCTACGATCTGGCCTCGGTCGACAGGGTGATTGACGGACAAGATGCCGTCCTGTCCGTCCTGGGTGTGCCCTACGGTCGCGCGCCCATCACCGTGTATTCGGAGCGTATGTCCAACATCCTCGCGTCGATGAACCGGCACGCCGTCCGCCGTCTGGTCTGCGTGAGTTCGACCGCGGCCGACTCACGCTACGACAATGGAGGTGGCTTCTTCTTTGAGCGGCTCCTCAAACCGATGATCGCCGGGACCATCGGGCGCACCACGTACGTGGACCAGCGTCGTATGGAGTCCCTGGTAAGTGCCAGTGACCTGGATTGGACCATTGTGCGGCCCTCCGGACTCTTCGAATCACCCGAGATCACCGAGTACGAGCTGACCACCGGATACAATACCGGCAAATTTACGTCACGACTCGACCTCGCGGCGTGCATGTTGCGGCTCCTCGGCGACGAGCAGTACATACGAGAACCGGTGGCGGTGGCCACGGTGTCGATCCAGCCGAGGCTGCTGCAAATGATCGTGAGAGAGGCGTTCCCGCATCGGTCCAAGTCCCTCGCGCCGGAGTGGTAGAGCGAGTTCTCGAGAAGGAGCGGAAGATCGCAATATCCGCATGCGCTGTCGATCCGAACCCAGCTCTTTCGTATAGAAGGTGAGAGTTCGGCATGAGCCGACAATTTACTACCCAGGGACACGCGATAGAGGAGAATGAAATGACACATGCGAATGCCAAGAGCCACATCACAGGAATTACCACGGTGGCCGTGAGTGTGACCGACCAGGCGCGAGCGCTCGATTTTTACGCCGGTCAGCTTGGCTTTGAGACGCGCCGAGACATGCCATTCGGCCCCAGTCGATGGATAGAGGTAGCGCCCGCGGGCGCAGCAACGACCATCGCGCTCTTCTCGACGCCGGGCGGCCCGGCGGCCGGCGTTGACACGGGCGTCCGTCTGACCTCAGCGGATGTGGACGCGGATCACGCCGACTTGCGGGCCCGCGGGGTTGATGTAGACTCGGAGATCATGCGTTTAGGATCCGGTGTCCCGCCGATGTTCTCGTTTCGAGATCCCGATGGAAATCGCCTCGTGATCGTGGGACAGGAGTAAGGTCATGCTGAATAAGGAATTCACCGCCACCCTCCTGAAGAGTCCAAGTACGGGCGGATGGACCTACGTGGTCATGCCGGATTCGGCGGAGTTTTTTGGAACGCGCGGACTCGTAAAGGTCCGCGGCACGATCGACGGATGCCAGTTCGAAAGCTCATTCATGGCTCTGGGCGACGGTACCCACAAGCTACCGGTCAAGGCCGACATCCGCCGGTCGATCGGGAAAGATGCAGGAGATGCTGTCACCGTCCGGCTGGAGTCACGGATCGGT
>DAINCT010000295.1:0-5396 GCA_036732245.1 Chloroflexota bacterium
GCGACGCAGGGACACCCGCTCGACGAGATGCTCCCGTATCAACTCGCGCAGAGCGGCAGTGAGTGGATGGTCGCGTGGAAGGTTATCATCGCGATAAGCCGCCAGTATGAACACGCGATTCGCCCTGGTATGGCGCGCCACATATTTCACGAGTTCGAGACTTGCATCATCTGCCCACTGCAGATCGTCGAGCAGCACAGCTACCGGCCGTTCCTCGGCCAGGGCAGCGAAAAAACCGGCGACTGTGGGGAAGAGTTGGGAGTGACCCTCGGGCTCCTCACGTATGAGCGTAAAGTGCTCGAATGAATAGTTTGGAAGGACACCTGCCAATCTCGGCCACCGTGTCGGCACGGCCCTACGTATCGCTTCGGGAGCGGCACGATACAGCACGCTCATGATTTCGAGCATGGGCGCGTATGACGCGTTGGCGGTCGCCTGGTAACATCTTCCCGCGGCGATCAGGAAGCCCTGGTTTCGGAGCTTGACCATGATTTCCTGCGCCACACGCGTCTTTCCGATTCCAGGCTCTCCGGACACGACGATGAGCTGCCCGGTACCGGTCTCCACCAGATCGACCATGGCCATAATGCGATCGATCTCTTCCTCGCGGGCCACAATAGGGTCACTCGGTAGCGCGCCCAGAAAACCGCCCAACGGAAGCGCACGCTCTCCGTCACTGCCAGTGGATGGCGGAGGGGGGGCCGGGGTGCCCGTTCGCTCTCGAGCGATGGTGATGAACGCGACGCGGTCGGAGGCGGGCAGCTGCAAGGCATCCGCGAGCTGACGAAGCGTATAGACGCGCGGGATTCGGTTCACGCCTCGCTCGAGATCGCTAATCACACGAGCGCTCAGCTGTGCCCGCTCGGCCAGTTCCTCTTGTGTCAGTCCGGCATCGATTCGGTGCCGACGCAGGAGGGCGCCGAATTCGGTGGGTTCGACGGTCATACCCATGTGTCCCGCATCGGCCTATCCCTGAGCCTATTGCTAGCCTCGTGTCCCGCCCGTCAGTTGTCCGGATCATAGCATGGGGCGGAACGCATATTCCGCACCGGAAACCGTGGTTCGGTGGGTGATCGGTGAGTGTTGAGGTGAATTTTTCCTGTCCTTCTTTCCCGCAAAAGAACAGACTGGACGCTACCAGGGCCTGGAAGTCAACGGCGCCGATGGAACGAGTCTCGTCAACCGATGGAAGTCGCACCCTTTTGGTGTGACGCCAGGACAGAACACAGGAGGACATCGTGACGCACAGAACGACGGTCGATACCCTTCAGGACGCCGAAGCGGAGGCGTTCTCAACCACGAGTCGGGTGCCTCGAAGCCGGTTTCTGCAGGGAGCAGGTCTGGGGGCACTCGGTGCCGTCATCGGACTCGAGGCAGCTCCCACCATCGCCGAAGCCAAGGCGCGGAGTGTACAGAAAGGACACAGTGCCGAGGGAGCCTGGCATGCAACCGTGCACGTCGACGGGTCACCCATACCGTTCGACACGCTGTACTCGTTCGTGCCGGGTGGAGTGTTCGGACGGGTAGATGGAAGAAACAACGCGCCCTCATACGGGGAATGGCAGGCCGTCGGTAAGAATGCGATCGTCTTTGCCTTTCTCGTCTTCAGCTTCAGCCCGACCGGGCAGCGCAACGGGACAATCACTGCGTTGAGTAGAGCAACTGTGCAAAACGGAACCATGACCGGTCCCTTCACAGCCACAGGTGTCGACATGACCGGGAGCCCATTGGTAGGATTCCCGAAGACCGGAACATTCGAGGCAGAGCGACTCATCGCTCTAGGGCCGTAATGCTCGCGTTGTAGCCCACGAGTGGGAAGCGGAGGGTGCTGCGGTACCCCCGCTTCCCGCAGTCCACCGTGTCACCCGACGGATGAAGGTTGACGGTATCTGTGATATGATCCGTGCACGGTTTTGAGACCCGAGTTAAAGGAGGAAGCCATGATTCGCATTCGATCAACTACCGCGCTTCTGACGGCAGGCGCCCTCGTGCTGTGTAGCTCGGCGACCGTATCGCACATCTCCGCCCAAAAGGCCGGCGCATCCCGGCATCTCAGCGCACCGTCCGTAGTCCAAAAGTACTTCCGAATCTTTAATTCCGGGATGCAAAATGGCGACTTTTCCGCGTTGAAGTCGGTGTATGCGTCCGATGGTGTCTTGACGCAGAGCAACCCTCTGGGCGAGACGAAGGTCTCGCGCGGGCTCACGCAAATTACCGCCTTTTACGAGGCGGCGTACACGAAGTTTAAGGGGGGTCACTGGACACAGGACTCGAGTCGACAACTTTCTCCCACGGTCGTGCTGAATTATGAGTTCGCGGGCGATGCGTCGTTCAAGATTCCGGGGCGGTGCGCGCATATCTTCATGATCAAGAACGGCAAGATTAAGACCCTTGACTGGGTGACCTTCTACTCGGGTCAGAAATAGCGCTTTCAACGCGACGGTCTGTCTACAAAGGCGTGGAGGAACTCCACGGCCATCTTGCCGTCGGATGGATCGGGGAGTAAGCTGGAATCCACATACCAGTGGAGAAGGCTGTGCTTTTATTCGCGCGGCATGATGGCCCTGTGGCGAGATGGGCCTCGCCCTACCGGCAGTGCAGGGCTAGCTGTATAGGCGCGCGCCACGCCAACCGGCGCTCGACTCATTGCCCATGAGTGTCCCTCACGCCTCCGGGGGCACAGTCGGTCTGGAATCAGAAGCAGCCGCTCCCGTCTTGCAACTGCAGGACATTCGAAAAGCCTTCGCCGGTATTCAGGCGCTCGACGGCGTGTCGATCGAGGCATCGCCCGGCAGCGTCCATGCCCTGATCGGCGAAAACGGCGCCGGCAAGAGCACGCTAGTGCGTGTCATGACCGGCGCCCATGCACCGGATAGCGGGACGATCCGGGTTGGCGGCGAGGTGGTCACCATGCGCGGCCCCATCGACGCACAACGCCTGGGTATCGCCGCTATCTACCAGGAGCCCACGCTCTTTCCCGACCTGGATGTGGCCGAGAACATCTTCATGGGCCGACAACCACTGCGCCCCGGGCTGAGGCAGGTGCTGTGGCCCTCGATGTACCGCCAGGCTCGCGAACTGGTGGAACGCCTGGGGGTACGGCTGGACGTTCGCGCCCGGGTGCGCGGCCTGAGCGTGGCGGATCAGCAAACCGTGGAGATTGCCAAAGCACTCTCCACGAACTCGCGTGTCCTGATCATGGATGAACCAACCGCCGCCCTCTCCCTGCGCGAGGTATCGGAACTCTTTCGAATCGTGCGGCAATTACGTGCGCACGACGTGGCTGTCATCTTCATCAGCCATCGCCTGGAGGAAATTTATGAGATCGCGGACCAGATCACCGTACTGCGCGACGGGAAGAACGTGGGCGGAGGGACGACCAGCGATCTACCGCAAGATCACCTGATCCAGATGATGGTGGGCCGCACCCTGGACAAGCTGTTTCCAAAAGAGGAAGCCGAGATCGGCGAGACGGTGCTCCAGGTCGAGGGTTTACGGCGAGACGGCGTGTTTCGCGATATCTCATTCGAGCTCCGTCGTGGGGAGATACTGGGTCTTGCCGGCCTGGTAGGGGCGCGACGCACCGAAGTAGCCCGCGCCATCTTCGGCATCGATCGCCTGCAGGGCGGTCGCATCCTCCTGCATGGGAGTCCGATCTCCATCAAAGCGCCAAGGGACGCGCTGCGCCGCGGCATCGCCTACCTGCCGGAGGACCGACAACACCAGGGTCTGGTGCTCTCCATGCCGATCACCCACAACGTCACCCTTCCAATCCTACAATCGCTCTCCACCGCTGGATGGATCCGAACGCGTGAAGAATCGATCATCGCTCACGAGCAAGGACAGCGCTTGCAGCTCCGCGGCGCTTCCAGTTACATGCAGGCGGTGCGCCAGCTCTCCGGAGGAAACCAGCAGAAAGTAGTCCTGGCCAAGTGGCTTGCGACGAAGCCGCAGGTACTGATTCTCGATGAGCCCACGCGCGGCATCGACGTAGGAACCAAGGCAGAGGTGCATCGGCTGATCAGTCAGCTGGCCGGACAGGGACTCGCCATTCTGATGATCTCGTCGGAACTGCCCGAGGTACTGGGCATGAGCGATCGCATCCTGGTAATGCGCGAGGGACGGCTAACCGGCGAATTCACCCGATCCGAAGCGACCCAGGAGGTTATCATGGCCGCGGCCACAGGCAGCAGGCCTGGCGTTTCAGTCCCGGGCAACGGGACAGGCCCCGTCGCGAGTGAATCAACCGGCGAGGTGCCCGCGCCGTGACGGCCACCACCGTGCGCCGCGAACAGCGGGTGGTGCAGGCCGTCGCCCGCTTCCGTGAAGGGGGCATCCTGATCTTCCTCCTGCTGCTCATCCTCGTTTTTTCGCTCCGCACCCCACAGTTCTTCAGTGGGAGCAACTTCCGAGACATCCTGCTCGATATCTCGATCCTGGTGATCGTCGCAGTGGGCGAGACCATGGTAATTATTTCTCGTAATATCGATCTCTCGGTGGGTTCGATCGTAGGCTTCGGCGCGTTCACGTCTGCCGTCCTGGTCAAGGATTATCCGCACCTGTCGGTCGCGACCATTGTAGTAGCGGGCATCGCCGTGGGCGCCGCGCTCGGCCTCTTCAATGGGCTCCTGGTTTCCATCGGCATGCTTCCGGCGATCATCGCCACCCTGGGTACCCTCTTCATCTACCGCGGGGCGACCTTTATCCTCGGCCAGCACACCACGGCCGGGGGGCAGGTCTATAGCGAGGAGTTGTCGACCGCCTTCACCAATCTGTCTACGAACTCCACGCTCGGCATTCCAAACCTCATTTTCTTCGCCGCGGTGGTCGCCATCGTCTTCGCCTATGCCTTGCGATACACTCGCTTCGGACGCCGGATCTATGCGGTGGGCAGTAATCCGGATGCCGCCATTCTGGCCGGCGTGAATGTACGGCGCACCACCCTCACCGTCTTTATCCTGTCGGGCGCACTGGCCGGACTGGCCTCGGTGCTCTACGCTTCCCGCTTCGCCAATGTCACAACCACCGAGGCCTCGGGATTCGAATTGCAAGTCGTCGCTGCGGTCGTCATCGGGGGCACCAACATCTTCGGCGGATCGGGCAGCATCCTCGGCACAGTGCTTGGCGCGCTCTTGCTCGGCAATATCAGCAACTATCTGGCCGTGTCTGGGCTGTCGCAGTTCTGGCAACTGGTAGTACAGGGAGCCATCATTCTGATCGCAATCATCGTGGATGCCCTGATCGGCCGACGACTGCAGCGGGCCTTACGCACAGCTCAGGATCTGTCGGATGAGCCACGAGAGCCGACCATGCAGCCCACAGGAGTGGGAACATGATTGCCAATCCCCGTATGCAACTCCTGGCCCGCTGGGAAACGTTCCTGCTGGGCTTGATTG
>DAINCT010000296.1:0-5385 GCA_036732245.1 Chloroflexota bacterium
ACCACACCAAGGACGGGAAAAGAATATCGGCCGCGCAAATGGTGATAGGCCGCCGCGGTCGCAGTGTTGCAAGCGATGACCAGAAGCTTGATGTCGCATAGGGCAAGGTAGTCGGCGATCTGTGTCGCAAAATGGCGAACTTCACTTTGGGGTCGAGGCCCGTACGGACACCGTGCCAGGTCTCCCAGGTAGATCGTCGATTCCTGTGGAAGCTGCTCATGGAAGGCACGGAGCACTGTAAGGCCCCCGACACCCGAGTCGAAAATGCCGATGGGACGATTATCCGCCAATCTCTCCTCTTCCTGGTGCCGGCGAGGTTGCACATGCGCGATACACGCCAAATGCATCGCGAACTCGAATCATGATTAATTCTTTCACCATCCCCAAGGTGTCGATGCCCGGCCGCACACGCGAATCACCATCGAAGTGCCACTCAATCCCAAGTTCCTCGATAGAATACCCATACTTCCGCGCCAAGTAGAGCAATTCCACGTCGAAAGCGAAACCATTAAGCCGCTGCTCCGTAAATAGATCCACCGCCGCCTGGCGTCGGATAGCCTTGAACCCGCACTGCGTGTCTTCAATCCCTTTGACGGCGATCGTTTGCACCAGCCGGTTGAAAACACGGCCCATAAAGTGACGGTGCCTGGGTTCCAGGAACCGCTGAGAGCCGCTGGCCTCCCGCGATCCGGCCACGACATCGGCCCGCTCGATTACTCGGAGGAAAGCGGCCAGACTCTCCGGCGGCATTGACAGATCGGCATCACACAGAAACACAATCTCGCCCCGACTTTGAAGGGCGCCAGTCCGTGAAGCGATGCCTTTTCCTCGCTCCGGAATATCGATCAATTGCAGGTGAGGCTGTCGCTCTGCGACCCGCTCTACGAGTCCAACCGTATCGTCGGTGCTGCCATTGCTCACCACCAGGATTTCCCACGAATAGTTCTGGGTGGTCAGATATTCGTGCAATCGGTGCAGCGTTGCACTCAGACGGTGCTCCTCGTTGTAGGCAGGTATAACAACGGAGAGATGCGGGGCCTGTGCCGAACCGGCTGAACCAGCGATGAGCACCTCCACGGAATGACGAATCGCGCCAATTATATGGGAAGACTCGCCGTATAATCACCTGCATCGGATTGTGTAGGAGTCGGAGTGAATCAGCTATGGGCGCCGTGGCGAATGTCGTATTTGAACGACACCGAACCGACACCGGGCTGCATTTTTTGCGTCAAAGTGCGCGAAAACCGAGACGAGAGCAATTTGATTGTCTATCGGGCCGAACACTGCTTTGTCATGCTGAACCTATATCCGTATAACTCCGGTCATTTGATGGTTGTGCCGTACCTGCACACGGGAGATCTCACGACTTTACCCGCTGAGGTCGGATCGGATCTCTTTACGACGGCGCAGGCAGCAGTGAAGGCATTGACCGAGTCGATGCACCCCACCGGATTCAATCTTGGTATGAATCTCGGAGAGGAAGGGGGTGCCGGGATTGCCGACCACGTCCACTTACATGTCGTGCCCCGGTGGGTTGGCGACACCAATTTCATGCCCGTGCTCGCGGATGCGAAGGTCATGCCGGAGTTATTAACCGCGACCGCGTCAAAGGTACGAGCCGCGTTCGAAAGTACGCGTACCGCTCAATGACCCGCGGCCGGGTGCTGGGCATTCTGCTCACAATCTGGCTGCTGGGACTCGGCATCGTTTTGCAGCCAAGCGATCACCCGGGCTTGATATTTCGTCATGTACGCGCTCTCGACGAGACAGCGCGCGATCTCCCGACGTTGCCGCCGCTCGCGCCTTTGGCGCCTCCCAGGCGGTAACCCTATATTTACGCAGCGTATTACTTAACACAGTCACTGTCGGGAAGGGATTCGGATAGTACATGAATGACGAGCAGTTCGCCTTTTTTCGCACGCTGGTTGAGACCACGGGTCCGTCTGGATACGAAGTTGAAACGCAACGGGTATGGCGGGAAAGGGTGTCGGACGCAGCAGCAGAGATCTCGACGGACGTCCTCGGGAACTGCGTCGCCGTCCTGAATCCGGGGGCGCGGCCCTCGGTGATGCTGGATGCACACATAGACGAGATCGGGTTCCTCGTGAAATATATCGACGAGAACGGTTTCCTCTATTTCGGTACGATCGGTGGATTTGACCCGGCGACGCTCGCGGGCAATCGTGTGCGAATTCTCGGAACGCAGGGTCCGGTAGTCGGCGTGATCGGCCGCAAGCCGAGCCACTTATTAACCGAGGACGAGCGCAAGAAGGCCCCAGAGCTCAAGACCATGTGGATCGACATCGGGGCGCGAGATAGAGCAGATGCCGAGACCATGGTTCGCGTCGGCGACGCCGGTGGTCGGGCGAACGGAATGGAACGTTTGCATGCCAATCTGATCACGTCGTGCTCCCTGGACGACCGAGTCGGAGGGTACGTCATGGCTGAGACGTTCCGCAACCTGGCCTCGCGTGACGTCACGGCCGCGGTGCACGCGGCGTCCAGCACTCAGGAGGAAATCGGCCTGCGAGGGGCGCGCGTCAGCGCCTACACGACGGCCGCTGATATTGGGATTGCCCTAGAAGTCACCTGGACCTCGGATCATCCGCAGTCATCGAAAACAGAGCTGGGGGACATCCGGGTAGGAGCAGGACCGGCGCTCTTTAGGGGACCCAACGTCAATCCGCGCGTTTTCGATTTGTTGCAAGGGGCGGCGGAAGCTGAAGGCATTCCGTATCAGGTCGACGTATACGCGGCGGGGTCGCCCACCGACGGCAACGTCATGCAGATGAGCCGGGGAGGCATGGCAGTCGGAATCGTCAGTATCCCCACGCGGTACCTTCACACGGCATCGGAGGTGATATCCCTGGACGATGTAGACGCGGCGGTGACAATCCTCACGCGTTTTACAGCGGATCTTCGAGAAGGTGTCGACTTGCGGCCGTAGGGTTTTGGCAGTTTAACGCACGCCGTAAATGAGTTGTTTGATCGCTTGCAGATCTTGCTTGACCCGGCCCTTGTTCTTCGAGTCTGCTACCTTATCGCAACTGTAAATCACTGTGCTGTGATTTCTGCCGCCGAGGTGCGAGCCGATTTCCATCAGCGAAAGTTTCGCTTCCTCTCGCAGCAAGAACATCGCGATCTGACGGGCGTACGAGACACGGCGCTCGCGTTGCGGTCCGGCAAGCTCGGAGGTCTTGATGCGGTAATAGGCTGAAACGGCGTGCAGCACGTCGGCCGGCCGGCAACTCCCTCCGCCGACCTCCGGCTCGCCCAACACGCTCCGGACAATCTCCATGCCCGGTTCCGCACCAAGCAGGTCGGATAGCGCCAGCACCCGATTAAGTGCCCCCTCGAGTTCACGCACGTTCGACCCGGCGCGGGTGGCCAGCGCGTTCAACACCGTTTCGGGTATGCGGCGATGCCTGGCGTTGGCCTTTGAGCGGACAATGGCCATGCGCGTCTCAAAGTCAGGCGGTTGCATATCAGCGCTGAGACCCCACTCGAAGCGAGATCTCAGCCTGGCCTCGAGGATGCGAAGTTCGCCTGGCGGACGGTCGCTGGTGAGAACAATTTGCTTGCCGGCCTGATGAAGTGCATTGAAGGTATGGAAGAATTCTTCCTGGGTCGCTTCTTTGCCGGCGATGAACTGGACGTCGTCGAGCAGTAGATAGTCGGCGCTACGGTACCGTTCGCGAAACGCGCTCGTTGAGCCCTCGCGAATGGCGCCGATCAGTTCGTTGGTGAATGCCTCCGAGGTGGCGAAGACGACGGTGCCTTTGCCCTGATCGATCGCCTCCTGGCCAATGGCCTGCAACAGGTGGGTTTTGCCCACGCCCACGCCGCCGTATAGAAACAGCGGATTGTACGCCTTGCCAGGCTGGTCGACACAGGCCAACGCACTGGCGTGGGCCAGCCGATTTCCCGATCCCACAATGAATTCCGGGAATGAGTAGTGCGGATTAAAGCCCGTCTTTGCTTTGGTCACCGCGGTGGTCGACGGAGCGATGACAGATGCGTCGGATTCCAGCGTGTACGAAGGCGTCAGGTGTCCGTAGTTGTGTTCTCCCAGCGCGTGCTGAATGACGGAAGAAAACCGACCCTCAAGGGATGCACGCGTGTACTCGTCCGGTACGGAGAGGACGAGGGTTGTGTCGTCCATGTCCACCGGTTCCACACCGGCGAACCACGTCGCATAGCTCCCTGCTCCGAGGGTCGATCGAAGATCGTCACTCAGGGACTGCCAGAGATCGAGCAGTTCGACGCGGCCCCCCTTCAATGCATCACGCGCTTGGTCCACGGATAGAGGAACGAAATTCGCGCAGATACGAGCCCGCTCATCGCCCAGCTCCAAAACAGCGCACCAGGCGCTACCCAGGCTCGGATTGTGCAGGGCTCGGCACGAACTGCAGTTTCGCTTCGGTTCGTCATCGGGCATGCCCTTGATGGCGGCGCGACCGAGTTCGATTGTGGCGCCGTAACAGGTCTTGCAAACGTTCTTGTCACCAAAGGTCCGAAGCTCCCAAGGAAGCTGCTGCGACCGACATCGACCGCAGGTCATCGTGGCGATTTCGCCTCGTGCGAAGCCGGGCGTTGAAGTATGCGAATGGCTGGGTCGCGATGTAACCACATCGACGGACTCTGTCACGCCGGCCTCTTCCTCGTCGGGTTTTCGAAGTCCTCTTAAGGTACTCCAAAGATCGGTCGCCGCGGCTTGACGATAACGTCGATAATACGCCGCTGAAACATAAATATTGCAGGCGTATAGCCACCGGAATCATGCAACTCCGGCCTGAGTGTGGACAAAATTTCGGGAATTCGTGCATGAACGGTGGACGGCTCAAAATAGCGGCGTCTTTGCTGATGTGGCGCAGGTGTGCGGGTCAACTCCATCCGGCATCTTTATCTCGAAACCGCGCTCAGTCATGAGACGTGAGGTGAGGCAGAGCGGCAGGCCAACGACATTGTTATAGCAGCCCACGACGCGCTCGACTAACTGCCCGCCGAGCCCCTGGAGACCGTACCCTCCGGCTTTATCCATGGGCTCGCCGGTCGCTATGTAGGCACGAAGTTCTTCGTCGGTGGCGCGCTTCATCCACACGTCGGAGGTAACCGCAGCGCGCCGGCACGTCGGGCCCACGCATACCGCTACGGCGGTCACGACCCGGTGTGACGCCGCACGAAGCCGCTGCAACATTTCCAGAGCGTGGTCCACATCGTGCGGCTTGCCGAGAATAAGATGGTCGATCGTGACGACCGTATCCGCGCCTATCACAAGTGAGTCAGGATGACTCCTAGCGCCGGCCGCGGCCTTCACTTGAGCCAACTCGAGCGCGTACTCCGCGGGATCATCTCCCGGATCCGGCGATCGCTCCACGACGTCTC
>DAINCT010000297.1:0-5380 GCA_036732245.1 Chloroflexota bacterium
CATCAGGAAAGCCAGGACAAGTACCGCGGCGATTACATCCGTGAAGCCGAGCCCAACTACGAATACTGCGGCCGCCGCGGCCAGGCCGAATAGTATGGCAAGCGGCACCATGAGCCACGAGACGACGACCCTTACCATGTGAAAATGCCCTAGCGCGTGGCGGCGTCGCTCTTTCGCTCGTCATCGGCGGTGAACTGGTGGGTGGGCGCTGCAATCCGCCGGTTCCCCAGACGACCCCCGAGCTGCACGTGCCGCGCCAGGAACAGTTGCAGGCGTGGCATCAGATGCATCACGAAGGCGTAACCGAGCGCGGCGTAGACGAAGCCGACCAGCGCGTCGATCACGTAGTGCTGTCCGAGGTAGACGATGCTGAAGGTGATCCCGACGATATAAAGCAATCCAAGGTAGGCCCACCGGCCAAACTGTCGTCGCAGGAACAGGAGGCCGAGGAAGGGAAACGCGGCGTGCTGCGAGGGCATGGCCCCGATTTGATCGACGTGCTGGTGCAGGAAACCGATGCTGATCTGCCCGTTGTACGCGTTGTACCAGTGATAGGCCGCCGCATCGAAGACGTTGCGCACACCTGGCAGGTACACATGTCCGCCTGGAGAGCGAAGGTAGATGTTGTGGTAGGGCACCAGGTGATACGCCGCCAACCACGGCGGTACGGCGGGATACACGATGTAGGTAGCGAACCCCGCGACCGCTACGAGCACAAACGCGAAGGCATATTTGTGGAAGAGGGCGCGATTGGTGAGCCAGAGGACAAAGCCGACGATCAGTGGTGTGAAAAAGTGGAGCGAGTACATGACGACGGCGAAGACATCCCATGGCTCCAGCACACCCGGGTGATAGAGATGCGCCTGGAGCCACACCGAGGGCACGACGCCGTGGAACATGAACCGATCGGCCGAGATGAGTTCTGTGAGGTGCCAGGGCGTAGAAAGCTGGGTCGCAACCGGCGCCGTAAACTGCCAGGCCAGTAAGGCCGCGAGAAATGCGCCCCAGTCTCGAAAGAACAGGTCGGCGCGTCCCGCGATGAGCGCGCCCACGAACAGGATAAGCGCAACCCATTCGACCAGCAGAGGGATGTTGAAGTACAGGAAGACGACGACCACCACGGCAACATACGCCGCGAGCAGATAGAGCCTATGCCGTCTCGAAATTCGTATCGTGCCTATGAAAATCCCGCCTTACCCGATCAGGGACGATGTACTAACGTCCCGTGTCACTTGGGTGTAACACTCGCCATTGTAAAGGCCTGCCGGGCGGTGCCGTCATGTGCCGTCCGGACGCCGAATCTTCTTTAAGGTATCGGCACCTCACTGCACCTCTCTGCATCAAATCACACCCAAAATACGACCAAAAAACATGACCGATTGGCGGTCGGTATTGCCCCATCGCAACTGCAGAGACAAAGGCATAGCACGGCCGTTGAGCGGTATAGGCTTTCTCAAGCGGGTTTCGAAGATTGCCGCGGGGAAGGGCATGAGACGGAAAAACCGGTTGGGTAACCCCTAAAAACGCTGCTTCCCTGTCCGTGGAGGAAACGCTGACACTCCCGCGGGGCATCAATACAAAGGACTTGTTGTTCCAGTATGGCCACGATTTAGCGTGAAGGGTGCATCCCAGCCATAGTCACCGTGACGAGCCGGTGGACCGCGTCCTTGGATGGCGCGCTACCGGCCGCGGTGAGAGAGTGAAGACAATAGTTCGCCAACTCGTCCGGTGCAATGTCATCCCGGACCTCACCGGTCTTCGCGGCCTCGGTCACCAGATTGCGAATGAGGTCTGTAAGTTGCTGTCCAGCTCGGGCCACCTTCTCGTCCCGGTGCAGGAAGGCGGCGAGCTCGCTGTCTTGATGTCCGCGGATCTGGTGAGAGATGAGGGCATACGCCTCGAGTACCCGTTCGAGTCGCTCGCCGGCGTCGCCCGCCTGATCTGCGAGTACGGCGAGAGAGGCAAGGTGACCTGCGATCTGACGCTCGTGCCAGGCGAGCAGGATCGTCTCGACATCGGGGAAGTATTTGTACAGCGTCGCACGCCCGATGCCGGATTCCTCGGCGATCTGCGACATCGTCACCGACAGCAGTCCGTGCTCGGCCACCAGCGCCGCCGTGGCGTCTAGGACTGCGTCGCGCACCGCCGCGCGATGCGACTCGATCGTCTCGTTCCAAAGTTTCGGCATCACTCGAGTGTACACGACGACGCTTGAGAGACATATTGTTTTGACAGAGACGCATTGTATTGATAAACTGCTTCAACAGAATCAATGCTGGAGGAGATACCCATGTCTAGCCCACCTCACTATCCCGATACTGACGAGGGGACCGGCGCAGGACCCGAGCCTGGATCGACCACTGGTACCTCACGCTGGGTGTATGTGTTTTGGCTCATCGGGATCGGCCTTATCGTGCTCTTTGTCGTCTTGCATCTTACCGGCACGATGGGACCGGGGCATCACTAGATGATCGAAGCAACCGGTCTCAGCAAGCTATACGGCGCCACACTGGCCGTGGACGAACTGTCGTTCACCGTACCACCGGGTCAGGTGACGGGATTCCTCGGGCCAAACGGGGCCGGGAAGTCGACCACCATGCGCATGATTCTGGGCCTCGACGAGCCGACTTCGGGTTCGGTGGCTATCAACGGGAGGAGCTATGCCGAGTACCGACGTCCGCTCTTCGAGGTCGGGGCGCTGCTCGAGGCTAACGCGCTGCACCCGGGACGCAGCGCCTATAACCATCTGCTCTGGCTTGCGCTCAGCAATGGAATCGGCCGGGCCCGGGTTGACCAGGTGCTGGATCAAGTCGGGTTGCAGCGCGTCGCCTGCAAGCGTGTGGGCGGCTTCTCGCTCGGTATGAGACAACGTCTGGGCATCGCCGCCGCGCTGCTCGGCGATCCCAACGTTCTGATGTTCGATGAGCCAGTCAACGGTCTCGACCCCGAGGGCGTCTTGTGGATTCGTACCCTTTTGAAGTCGCTCGCCGCCGAGGGCCGTACCGTCTTCTTGTCGAGCCACCTGATGAGCGAGATGTCGCTCACGGCCGACCGACTGATCATCATCGGGCGCGGTCGCTTGATCGCGCAGACGACAGTTGAGGCCTTTCTCACCAGCGGCTCGGGAAACTTCGTACAAGTTCGCTCACCCCAAGGCGATACGTTCGCGAGGCTACTCGAGGCGCAGGGCATCACAGTCGCCCGTCAGGCGGACGATGCGCTCAGGATCACCGGCACGACCTGCGAGGCCGTCGGCGAGGTGGCAAGGGCGAACGGATTGACGCTGCAAGAACTCTCAGCGCACCAGGCATCGCTCGAGGAGAAGTATATGGAACTGACCAGAGACGCCGTGGACTATCGAACGGCTGAGGGCGCGCTTCCCCGGGCGAAACGGTGAGTCCGAGCATGGAAGCTACCCCGACCCCGCAGACCGAGTTCAGCCCGTTGTCGGGCTTCGCCGACATCCTGCGCTCGGAGTTTTGCAAGCTGCGCTCGGTCCGCTCCACATACTGGACGCTCTTCGCGGCCGTGGCGTTTAATGTGGGATTGGCGGCGCTCGAGGCGATCATTCTTCCCGGTCACCTCAGTGCTCATGACAAGGCGGCCCTTGATGCCGTCCGGGTCAGCCTCGGTGGTATTCACATGTCGCAGATCGCATTCGGTGTACTGGGTGTCCTCATCATCACCAGCGAATACGGCACGGGCACGATCCGGCCCACCCTCTGTGCCGTGCCGCGCCGTCGACTGATGCTCGCGGCAAAGGTGATCGTGTTCACCGTGACCGCCCTCATCGTCGGGATCGCCGCGAGTTTCGCCGCCTACTTCGCCTTCGGGGCGTTCCTCACGAGCGATAGCCTGCGATCGTCGATCGATGATCCGGGGGTTCTCCGAGCGGTGACCGGAGGCGGTCTCTACCTGACAGTGCTTGGACTGTTCGGACTTGGCCTCGGCGCAATCATCCGCGTCAGTGCCGGCGCGATTGCGGCACTCTTTGGCGTCCTCTTCGTGCCTCAGATCCTCTCCCAACTGCTGCCGCAATCCTGGCAAGCCACGATTGGCCCGTACGTTCCGATGGAGGCCGGCAGCCAGATCTTCTCCGCGCGACACGAGGCGGGCAACCTCGGGGCCTGGTCCGGATTCGGGGTATTCTGCCTCTACGCAGCCATCGCCCTTGCGTTCGGGTTCGTTCTGATCGAGTGTCGCGATGTCTAGGTCAGCCACGTGACAGGTCTGCAAAACGCTGTTCGACGCGCGGTGCGCCGAGTCCACCGATCCCCGTTCGCCCCCATTGTTAAGGAGATGCCATGCCCCTGAGTCTCACCTGTCCACGTTGTAGCGAAGTGATGACTGCGGACGACCAGGACGAACTCGTCTCCAAGGTGCAGAGCCACGTCCGTGACGACCACGGCGCGACACACACTCTATCCCGCAAACACATTCTTGCCCGTTTACACCGGCAAGGCACCGGACCTGGTACCTTCCGTCGGTCCAAGAGAGCACCGTGAATCGGCCATCGATGCGACGGGCCACCTCGTGAGAAGACCCGATCCGAACCTTCAAAACCCAATCCCGGTGTAGAAAGGCAGGCGTTTGAATGCCAATGTCACCGGAGCCATGATGGGTTGCAGCTTCGTCTAAGCAGGCTTCAGATCGATGATAGGCGAGCCACTAAATGCATCGAGCCCTCGAACGTGGAGGACATTTCCAACGCGACTCAACATCTCAACGGTCGTCATGCCAAGCAGGTTGGGCCGAATGGGGGTGCGCGTGGCAAAGAGACCTCGTAGCGGAAGGCTCAGATCGCCGCGAGGATGCACTCTCATGGGTACCTCTTCGCCTTCCCGCCGGTCAAACCACCAGATGACGCTGAGTCGTTCGAGCGCCTCGACACCATCTAGCGCCTCTACCCAGCGGGCATCGATCACCAGGTCAGACTCGATGAGAGCCCAATCAGATGGACGCTCCGGTCCGGGCACACTGTTACGCACGACGCCAATCTGTTGCACGGTGCGTTCAGAGTCCATGGACGCCGGACAGTCTAAATTCGTCGCCGCGTTGTGGACCACACTCCGGCAGACATGAGGCCGAACGCGGCGGCGATCAGTGCCAGCAATCCGAGCATGGAATACGTCTGGACCGTCGAGGTGGAAGGAGCCGTCGGAGTCATGACGCCTGCCAGATGTGGCGTGTAGTACCACGGATATGGGATTTTGGCCTGAATGGCCTTGGCTTCGATCCGCGTCGGATCGTACAGCACGGAAACGGTCTTATGTTTGATGTCGACGGCCGCGGCATGCACGCCAGTCAATCCGAGAAACACCGTGCGTAGGGTCGACGCGCATCCCTCGCATCCCATATAGATTTTGAACGTCGCACGGCG
>DAINCT010000298.1:0-5376 GCA_036732245.1 Chloroflexota bacterium
TCCGTTTCCGGTTCCCGACACGACCGCACCGTTGCACTCTGTGTGACGAACCCGAGCGGCCAAACGGCTCTGGCCGCGGCATCTGAAGTTGGAACCGCCATGACCTCAGCTCGCTCCCGGTTCTTGGGAATCGACATGGCCAGGCGAACCTATGTCGCCGTGATCTCGAGTCCAACCGTCGGCGCTGTCGCCGCCTCGACCTCCCGCCTTCGACTCGCGCTCGAGTTCATCCTCGGATTGTTGTTGGCCGGCGGAATCGCATTGTTGTGGGATGCGGCTGATCCGACCGTGCGCGATCGCGTTGACCTCGAGCACCTGCTGAACGTGCCCGTGGCCCGGATGCCTTCGTGAGATCCCGACGACGCGCAGCGGCCGGGACGGAGGAGTCATGAGTGCCGACTCGTCGCTCGATGTCTTGATCGCCCAAATCCAGATTCAGCTTGAGAGACTCGAGAGCCTGGTCGTCACCTGCCCCGTGCCGCTCAAAAGCGCCGATCAGGTAGCCACGCGAATCGTTGACGGCCTTCGTGCCCGAGACATTGCCACCGTCCTGTACCTGCCTGCCGACTCGGGCGCAGCCCATGGCAGCGCGGCCAGTAATGGAGCCGGTGCCCGCCACGCGGGCGTGGAGGCGAATAGCTCCCCCCGCAAGTTCACCGCCGCGCAGGTGGGCACACCACAATTAGCACGGTCCCTGCTGGTCTCTCCCGGGGTCATCACCGTGGCTTCCGCTCCCGGGATTCTCGAAGATCCGTCCGCCCTCTTTCTGACCGCCGCGGCCGACGCGGTTCTGATCGTGGCCGAAGCCGGTCGTACGACCCGCGCCGACCTACGACGGGCTCGACTCGAATTGGAAACGGCCGGTGCCCATGTGGTGGGCGCCGTCCTTGTGGGATAGAGATTACTCGCCATTCTTCGACAAGATGCCCTCTACCGCATCCCAGAGTCGCCTTGCAACCTCGGCTTTAGTTGCCGGCGGGAGCGCCTGTTCGCCGGTTTCAGTAACGAACACGACCTGATTCGAGTCCGAACCGAACGGGTTGTGTTCAGCGGTTATGCCGTTGGCGACGACCAGTGACTGACCCTTGCGCCGTAATTTGTCGCGCGCGGCGGCCACCAGCTCGCCGCTCTCCAGGGCAAACCCGACGTGAACGGCGCCCGGTGCCAACCGCACTGCCTCGGCGGCGATGTCGCTCGTGGCCGTCACCTCGATTTGTTGCGTTTCGCCTCGTTTTAACTTCGCGCCGGCCACCAAGGTCGGCTTGAAATCCGCGACCGCCGCGGACATGACGATGAAATTCTGCTCGGCTGCGTGGCGCAACACTGCCTCCCTCATCTCATCCGAGCTCTCGACGTCTACCACTCTGACTCCTGGTGGTCGCGCGAGAGCGGTCGGACCCGAAATCAACAGCACGTCGGCCCCACGCCGCTGTGCCTCGGCAGCCACCGCGTATCCCATCTTTCCAGAGCTCCGGTTGCCGATGAATCGAACCGGATCTATCGGTTCATACGTGGGACCGGCCGTCACCAACACCCGTTGCCCATTCAGGCTCTCGGATGCGCGCAGTGCGTCTCGTACCGCGCGGGCGATTTCGGACGGCTCGGACATCCGGCCCGGTCCAACCGACCCGGATGCCAGTCGGCCGGCGTCGGGCCCAACGATCGTCGCTCCTCGCTGCGTGAGCACCTCAAGATTGGCGACAGTAGCAGGGTGCGTGAACATATTCGTTTCCATGGCGGGCGCGATGACGATTGGACCCCGAAATGCCAGCGCCGCGGCGCCCAGTAAGTCGTCGCTTCGTCCTTGAGCAAGACGCGCGATCGAGTCGGCGGCCGCGGGGGCCACGACCACCACGTCCGCCCACGACGCGAGTTTGAGATGCTCCATGGGCGTTTCCTGCGTACCTGCCTCCCAGAGATCGGAAGCCACTCCCTGACCGGTGATGCCCTCGAACGTAATAGGACTGATGAATCGACTGCCCCCGCGCGTCAAAATGACACGGACCGACATACCGTCCTGGATGAGCTCGCTGGCGAGGGCTGCGGCCTTGTACGCCGCGATACTCCCGGTCACCGCGAGCAGCACATTGCGAGTTTTCACGGCCCCTCCCAACCCTTGACCGATGGCCCAGTTAAGGGCTATACTACGGTGAATCGATGAACTGAGGCAATTCAAAAGCCAGGAGTTTCTGCTCCGGGCTTTGTTGTCTGAAGAGGGCAGGTGCACATGGACAGCGTGAAGATTCCAGGCGAGCCGGTACCGACCGGATCCCCGCTGATTCGGACCCTTACCATCGTGGCGAGCGGACTGACAGCCGCAAGTCTCATCGTAAACCTCATCCTTCAGATCGCGGACTTTATGAGGAAGCGACCGATTCAACCCGACCAGCGTGACAAAGCCCAGGCAGCCGCGTTGACTTTAAGGGTTCTTCGCCTGATGCCGGGACTAGTCAAGCAAGTGCGGTTATTCGTCAGCCAAGTACGAGCCGCTTCTTAGCGAAAGGATCAACCATGAAACAGGGCATTCACCCTGACTACGTGGAGTCAACCGTACAGTGTTCGTGTGGAAGTACCTTCCAGACGCACTCCACCAAGCCGTCGATTAAGATCGACGTATGTTCGAACTGCCATCCGTTTTACACCGGCACGCAGCGCATCATTGACTCGGCGGGCCAGGTAGAGCGATTCCGCCGCCGCTTCAATATCGAGAAGTAAACGTCGAATTAATGAGGAGTCGCATCCGTGCGGCTCCTTATTTTTGTTGGATGTAGGATGAATTGATGGCAGCATTTTATTACGGCGGTCAAGCGGTGATCGAAGGCGTTATGATGCGCGGTCAGCATCAGGCGACCGTCGCGGTCCGAAAGGTGGACGGCGATCTGCTGTTCCGCACCGAGTCACTGCCTGATGCGCTGTATCGGCATCGAATCGCTCGCCTCCCGTTCGTTCGCGGTCTCGTCATGCTGTGGGAGATGATGATCCTCGGCACGCGGCTGATGATCTTTTCGGCCAACGTGCAGGCGAAGGGACAGATGGATCGAGAAATTCCGAAGCGCCTCATGGCATCGATGATGGCCGTGTCGCTGACCTTCGCGGTGGGTCTTTTCTTTGTGCTGCCGCTCCTTCTCACGCGGGCGGGTCAACATGCCCTGCCGAATTCGCTGGCGGCAAACGCGGCAGAAGGAGTCGTACGGCTCGGCCTCTTCGTCGGTTACTTGACCCTCATGGGCCGGGTCGATCAGATGCGCCGCGTTTTTCAATACCACGGCGCCGAGCACAAGACAATCAACGCGTTCGAGCACCGAGCGCCGCTCGTGCCGAGCGAAGTGCAGCGCTTTTCCTTGACCCACACTCGCTGCGGCACGGCGTTCTTGTTGTGGGTAGTTGTCGTTTCGATCTTTGTGTTTGGTCTAATGGGGCACCCACCGATTCTGCTCGCCATCGTGTCGCGCATCGTACTGGTGCCGGTGATCGCGGCCATGAGCTACGAAATTCTGCGACTGGGGGCGCGCTATTATCACGTTGCTGCTGTTCGCCTCGTCTTGCAGCCCGGTCTGTGGCTCCAACATCTCACGACGCGCGAGCCGTCGGACGAACAGGTCGAGGTTGCCATAGCGGCGCTGTTGCCGGTCTTGAACGCTGACGGCGTCGCGTACCTCCGCGCCCCACAGTCGGCGCCGAGTATTTTGGTGCAGACTCACGGCGTGGCGGGTTAACGGATGGAAGACCGTTTAGACGGCATCCTTCATCGCTACGAAGAATTAGGCGAACTTATGGGGCAACCGGAAACCCTCGGCGACATGTCGTTGCTGCAAAAGTACGCCCGAGAACACTCGGAACTCACGCCGATCGTATCCTTGATTCGCGAGTATCGAGCGACGGATGCCCGTATCGTGGATGCGCGATCCCTGCTGCACGAGGACGCCGATCCGGAGTTACAGGAGTTGGCGGAGGAGACGGTCTCAGAACTGGAGCCGATTCGCGACCAGCAGCTCGAAGCTCTCAAAAATAAGTTGACTCCGAAGGATCCGAATGACCGGAAGAACGTCATTCTCGAGATCCGCGCCGCGGCAGGTGGAGACGAAGCTGCGCTCTTCGCCAGCGAACTTCTCCGTATGTACACCCTCTACGCGGAGCAGCACGGCTGGAACATGGAAATGCTCGATCTCAGTGAGATCGGGATCGGTGGCGTGAAGGAAGCAATCGTCAAAGTAGAGGGCCCCGGTGCATTCGGGCGGCTCAAATTCGAATCCGGCGTGCACCGAGTGCAACGCGTGCCTGCGACCGAATCGGGCGGCCGCATCCACACCTCCACCGCCACCACGCATGTTCTGCCCGAGGTCGAAGAGTTCGACATCGAAATCCGGCCGGAAGATCTCCGCATCGACGTGTATCGGTCAGCTGGTCATGGCGGGCAGGGCGTGAACACGACGGACAGTGCGGTCCGCATCACCCACTTTCCCACGGGCACGGTAGTAACCTGTCAGAACGAGCGTTCTCAGATCCAGAACCGGGCAAGCGCTATGGCGGTGCTACGGGCGCGTCTGTACGAGAAGGAACAGGAACGCCGCGAAAAAGAAATGGGTGCATTTCGAAAATCGCAGGTCCAGACCGGCGACCGTAGTGAGAAGATCCGGACGTACAACTACCCGCAAGACCGTGTTACCGACCACCGAATCAACCTGTCCGTCCACAATCTCCCGTCGGTGCTGAGCGGTAACCTCGACTCGATCATCGATCAGCTCACGCTCCACGAACAGCAAGAAGGGCTCAACGGCGGGCTTGGATAAGGTCCGATCCGCCGTGCCGGCTTTCAATGCACCCACCACTGCAGGCTCGGCGGTGCAATGGGCAAAGCGTACTTTGACTCCCTCAACTACCGCCTCCCTCGATGCCGCCTTGTTACTCGGTCATGTCCTGAGCCGGGACCGTTCGTGGGTTCTGGCTCACGGTGACGAGCCGCTCTCGGCGGAGGCGGAAGCCCGCTACCGCGAACTGGTCGATCGACGCGCCACCGGGGTGCCGGTGGCCTACCTTCGCGGTTACTGCGACTGGTTCGGTCTGCATCTGCGGGTAACGCCCGATGTATTGGTGCCGCGCCCCGAGACAGAACTCCTGGTGGAACGGGCGGTGCGTGTGGCGCTTGAGCGCAGAGCCCGCTTCGTGGTCGACGTCGGTACCGGGAGCGGAGCGATTGCGATTCAGCTCGCACGAAGTCTTCCAAGCGCCCTGGTGACGGGCATCGACACGAGTCGTGCCGCGCTCGAACTCGCTCGCTACAATGCTGCGGCGCTTGGAGTTGCAGAGCGCGTCAACTGGTTGGGGGGCAACCTTCTGGAGCCGCTCGGCGAAGAACCGGATTTACTCGTGGCCAAC
>DAINCT010000299.1:0-3096 GCA_036732245.1 Chloroflexota bacterium
TCGATCACGAAGAGAACGATCAGGATGGCATAAATCGACAGGCCCCATGAGTTGCGGCGCACAAAGCGGCGACGAACTGCGGCGGAGATAAATGGAGTGGCGGTCGGAGTTGAGCTGATCGAACTCACGCCACGACCTCTTCGGAGACCAGACCATGGGCCGCGTGCAGGAGCGCTGCCTCGTCTGCCTCGGAGGCAGGCATTTCGGCCACGATTTTGCCCTCATACAGCACAAGTACGCGATCGCACACCAACTGAATTTCCGACAGCTCGCTGGTGAAAAAGAGGATTCCCACGCCATCCGCAGCGAGTTGACGCAGGAGCGTATGGATCTGGCGCTTGGTGCCGACATCAATGCCGCGCGTTGGATCGAACAGCAGCAGAACCTGAAAGCCGGTCGCCAGCCATCGTGCGATCGTGACTTTCTGCTGATTTCCGCCGCTTAGCCGTCGGACCTGCCGCTGCGCGCGGGTGTCCACCTGTAGCCGTTTGATAGCATCCCCCACGCGACGGGCTTCCGAGCGAACATTGATCGGGCCCCACTGCGACACGCGGTTGTAGAGCGGCAGTGCAATGTTTTCCCGCACCGAGCGTTGCGGCAGCAGCGCTTCCACGCGGTCGGCCGGCACCAGTACCACACCCGCTTGAATGGCATCGTACGGTGAACGAAAGGTCCTTGGCCGGCCGGCCACCGACAGTGTGCCCGAGTCGAATTTGCGTCGACCCGACAGCGCGTCGAACAGCTCGTCCTGACCCTGGCCCTCGAGCGCCGCTACGCCCACCACTTCACCCGGATGTACCTCCAACGAGAGGCCGTTGACATCGCCACCGACCCGGATATCATCAACCTGCAGAAGTGGTAGCGTGCCCGCCGTGCCGGACCGGAGTTGCTCCGTCGAGACCTCCACGCCGGATCGTCCTTCCGGCTGCTCCGGTACCGCCTTCGCAGCCG
Organism: Chloroflexota bacterium; assembly: GCA_036732245.1. Classification (GTDB taxonomy): domain Bacteria; phylum Chloroflexota; class UBA5177; order UBA5177; family UBA5177; genus JANWJD01. Next base: position 952 of record DAINCT010000299.1, read on the forward strand.
GCCCTAGCATGAGATCGACGATCGGACCTTCGCCACTCTCCGCGGGAATCAAGGTGCCGACGTCATGACCATCGCGCAGGACGGTCGCACGATCGCAGATAGCGCGCACTTCCTTGAGGCGGTGAGAGATGAAGAGCACGGAACGTCCGCGCTCCCGCCGCAAAGACATCACCACAAATACACGTTCGGCCAGGTCGGACGGCAAGGCCGCCGTGATCTCATCCAGCATGAGGAGCTGCGGGTCCCGCGCGAGCGCACGCGCTAGATCGAGCATACGTAGCATGGGCAGCGGCAGATCACCCACGATCTCGCCGAAATCAATCGTGTCGAGGTCCATGGTCTGGAGCCACTGATGGACGGCCGGTGCATCGACCCGCGTGAGACGCAGGTTTTCGGCGATGGTGAGATCCGGCAGGAGCGACGGATCTTGAAACACGGCGGCGATCCCCGCTGCCTGCGCCGCCGCCGGTGAAGAAAACCGCACTGCCGTTCCGTCGAGCGCGATCGTACCCGAGTCCGGCCGGATCACCCCGGTGAGCAATTTCACCATGGTGCTCTTGCCGGCGCCATTCGCGCCCAGCAGGGCATGGATTTCGCCTGCTTCCACAGTCAAGTTGGCCGAGCGCAGAGCGACCACGGCGCCGTATCGCTTGGCAAGATCGTTGACCGTGAGGAGGCTCATGCGCTTACCATTCCCCCATCGTCCCGAGACAGAGCGGTGCGAGGCCGCTGCCGGCCCCGCACCATCACCTTATCGAATTACCCGTTGCAGGAGAAGAGCTGCTGCTTCGTGTAGTTCGCTTTGCCTGCCACGATCCAGTCGGCGCCGTAGGACGGGCCACGCGACGGTAAGTAATGTGCTCGCAGGGCGGCAAGTCCCGCCAGGTTGGTGTTCGCCCAGACTTTGGGAGTCAGGGTGGTAACAGCTGCGGGGTGACCGCCATTCAGGACCTTGAGAGCGATCGCCGCGCCCACGCCGCCGATTGGCGGGGGATTCGTCACAGCCGCCCCGACCAGACCTTGCCCGTGCATGGTGGCGAGCTGGTGCACGAACGCGTTATTGTCCGCGCCCACGATCGGGACGAACTTGCGGTGCGCGGTGCGATAGGCGTTGACCACGGTGTAATCGACACCGGAGGTCCATACGCCGTCGATCTTCTTGCCGGAGTTGAGCAACTGGGTCATCTGCTGGCCGCCCTTGGCAAAGTCCCAGCCGGTGTAGACCCTGGCCACGACATGGATATTCGGGTAGTGCGCGAGTACCTGCGCCTGTCCCTGCTCGCGAGCCGTATTGGCGGGAGCGCCGGCAATGCCCTCAAGCAGTGCCACATTGCCCTTGCCGTGCAGTTGATTCACTAGCCACTGCATACCGACTCGTCCGTAGGCGGTCTGGTCGTTGGCTGCCTGATAAATGTGCGGCTTGTTGAACAGGGAGGTGATGAACTGGTCCACGATCACGACCGTGATGTTCCGAGCCGCGGCCTGCTGAATGGCTCCGGCCAGGGCTGTACTATTCGGGTCCACGATGATCGCATTGACGTTCTGCGAGATCAGGTTGCGAATCTGTGCGATCTGTACGCTGGTGTCGCCCGCTCCCTGCTGGATGACGGTTTTGGCGTTTCCGCTGTTTTTAGCTTCCGCTCGAATCGAGCAGACCATCTCGTCCCGCCAGCCGTTTCCCACGGTGTTGTTGCTCACGCCGATGAGGTAGGTGGAGGCGTGAGCGGAATGCGCCGACGCGTTCATGTGAGGCGAGGCGAAGAGCATGCCGGCCAGGGTTGCCACGACGCCTAGACGAAGCGTGCGAGCTCCCCAGCTCTTTCGATTACCCATTCTGTGGTTCTCCTTGTGATGTGATGCATTGTGAATAACGCAGCCGTCCATCCGGTAGTCCGGGATCGCGACCACGCCCGACGCCCGACGCCAGGCGCCGCAGTCCCTACTTTTTCTCCCTCGCTCCTTGCTCCTTTCCTCCCGCTACCCTATCCGACCGGCATCGATGTGGACGCGCCCGCGCCCAGGGCGTGCACCGCATCCACCACGTGGCCGGCCGTCAGTCCATACTTCTCCAGAAGGGCCCCGTTTGGGCCACTTTCACCGAATACATCGCGCAGTCCGATTCGTCGGATCGGGACCGGATAGATC
>DAINCT010000299.1:3106-5368 GCA_036732245.1 Chloroflexota bacterium
GCTGCATGCACAGCTCGTTCGCCGTGACGCCACCGTCCACCCGCAGCTGGACGAGGCGGCTGCCCGAGTCGCTCTCCATGGCCCCGGCCACGTCGCGGGTCTGGTAGCAGATGGACTCGAGCACGGCCCGGGCCAGGTGGGCGTTGTTGGAGTAGCGGGAAAGCCCCACGATCACGCCGCGCGCGTCGGAACGCCAGTGCGGGGCGAACAGGCCGGAGAACGCTGGCACGAAGTAGACCCCTCCGGTGTCCTCCACCTGACGGGCCAAGGACTCGCTCTGGGCGGCGCCGCTGAGTACACCGAGCTGGTCTCTCAGCCACTGCACCGCCGAGCCCTCCGATGATCGAATGGTCTTCCGCGGTCACGACGCGCCCAGTGCGCCGGGCCGATGCCACAATTGCCTCCACATCGAGTGGTTTGATGGTTGGTACATGGAGCACATCCGCACGGAGGCCCTCATTCGCCAGCAGATCGGCCGCTTCGAGCGTCCGAATCGTCTGGCCGCCGGTAGAGATGAGTGTGACGTCCGTGCCTTCCCGCAGCCGGTACGCGCGACCGATGGAGAAAGGACGCTTGGGCGGCGTGATAACTCTCGTGGGGTCACGCGTCAGTCGCAGGTAGGCAGGGCCATCATACTCCATCAGCGCCAGCATTGCAGCCCTTACTTCACCGGCATCAACGGGAGCGATCACCACCATATTCGGCATGGCGCGAAAAATGGCAATATCCTCGACACACTGATGCGTCTTACCGGTCGAACCGGTAAGAATGCCGCTGTAGCCACCTGCCAACTTGACGTTCAGGCGCGGCTGAGCTACCACCACCCGGATCTGATCGAGGTCACGGGAGGCGATGAACGCTGCAAACGACGACACCCACGGTATGAAGCCCACGGTGGCCAGCCCGGCGGCTACGCCGACCAGATTCTGCTCGGCGATGCCCATTTCCAGAAAACGGTCGGGATATGCCGCGTTGAAGATGTCGGCGCGCGTCGAGTTCGCCAGATCGCCGTCCAGGACGAGAAGATCGGGATATGTCCCGGCCAGTTCCACCAGGGCCTCGCCAAATGCCACCCGCTGGGCCATCTCACGTTCGCTCACTGTGTCGCCTCCAGCTCGCGCAAGGCCGCTCTTCGCTCCTCGCCGGTCAGCGGCCGGGCATGCCAGCCAAATTGGTTCTCCATAAAGGAAACGCCCTTACCCTTAACGGTGTGCGCCACGACCACCGTGGGCCGGCCTTCCGCCCCCTCATGCGCGTGACGGAGGGTGTGGAGGACTTCCGCCATATCGTGGCCATCCATCTCCAGCGCCCGCCAGCCAAAGGCGCGCCAGCGGTCGACAATTTCCGGCTGGTGCAGGAGCACGCCCTCGCCACCCGCAGCCGGCCACGAATACTGTGGCAAGCCGTTGTGGTCCACGATGGCCACCAGGTTGTCGAGTCCGTAGCGCGAAGCGACAAATGCCGCTTCCCAGATTTGCCCTTCCTGTAACTCACCGTCGCCCAGCAGGACGTACGTGCGAAAGTCCAAACCGCGCCGTTTCGCGCCCAGTGCCATGCCCAGACCCGGCGAAAGCCCCTGGCCCAGGGAACCGGTACTCATCTCCAGCCCGGGCAACGCCTTCATATCAGGATGGCCCTGCAGTCGCGAGTCGATCGCGTCGAAAGTCGACAGCTCGTCGATCGGAAAATAGCCGCGCTGTGCCAGCACGGCGTAGAGCGCGATCGAGGAGTGCCCCTTGGAGAGGATGAAACGATCGCGCTCCGGCCAGTCCACTCTCTTCGGGTCGATCCGCATCACGTCAAAGTAGAGCGCTACCAGGATATCGGTTGCCGAGAGCGGTCCGCCCAGGTGTCCGGCCTGTGCCGTGAAGACGCTCTCCACGATCAACCGGCGCGTCTCGCGCGCCGTTTCGCGCAAGGCTGCAATGACTTCATCCATGCTCAACGCCTATCAACAGAACTCCAGGTAGCTCGGTCGTATTCGACCCAGGCCGAAGTATCAGCGAGAATCACGTTGCTCGGCAGGTGACGTGTCTGCCGGTGGCTCGATCATAGCGCGGGCGCCCCTCATTCCGAGCGCTTCCTCACGCGTCATCGATTGACTCGCCAGATGTCGTAGTGCAAGGTCGACGGCCTCGGTCTTGGTCCGCACGCCATAGCGCTCCATGATTGTCTGAACGTGCGCGTCGTCGATTTCGATAGTGATCCGCGTTTTGCTCATACGCCAAATTTACACCCTATGTCGCCTTCACACGACGCACG
>DAINCT010000300.1:0-5364 GCA_036732245.1 Chloroflexota bacterium
GCCAGCGTCGACGTATAGGCGCCCAGGAACCGCGTCGCGCCGACTTCAGCCGACCGCTGGGCGGGCATGGCGTGCATGTGGTCACGGTGGGGCGCTGTGTCTGCCGTGCCGACCGCGGCGGCGTCGCCAAATGCCTGTGTGCTCGGCGCCGTCGTGTCGAACAGGGCCTTCCAGCTCGGCTTCGTCTCGCCGTTGGTGATTCCAAAGAAGTTAAAAAGGTGGGCTGCACCGGGGACGCTACGCGCGAGACGCGCCCATTTCGGCGTGTCATTGCCAATGATCACATCGCCGGCGACGACCGCGTCGGCTAAGGTGTCCTGGTCGATCGATCCGTCCAGGAGATCATGGTTGCCGCCGCCGGACGGCACCGCGAAGGGATGCCACTTAAAGTCTGACGTCTTAAACATCAGGACGTCGTCGTCGGCTGGCGTGTCGGCTGGGTCGGTGTCCATGTGGGTCGGTGAGATGATGTCGTGCGCTACTCCCGAGGCCGGCATCCACAGGGGCACCATGCCCGAGGCGGTCACGGTTAGCACATAGCCGGAGGGGATGGCGTCGGTAAGTACGTCTGCGACGTTGTCGAAAAGGTGGTGATGGGTGCCGGTGAGGCGCGGCATGGTCATGTGCAGTTCGCCCGCAGGTTAGTCGCTGGCGTCTTGGTAGGATCCCCAGTGTGGGTAATTTGCGCATAGACGGAATTGGAGTAGGCCGGAGGCGCATAAGAAAATAAAGTTTTAACTCGATAATATTGCGGCTTAGGACTCGGGTCACCAACGAACCAGTGCAAATAATGATCACCCGCCGACCACGGGGTTAGGTGCGACCAAAAGCTGTCAGCCCAACTAAGGTTGTCATCCGATATCTGCAACTGGACGTCATACCAGAAAGTTGGAGGATCCGCGATAGTCCCATCAGGGGGCGTCCACGTGAAGCTCTCTAGCACATCTGTCCCAATCTGATCGACTGGGCTTACTAGTGTTAAACCTGATGCATAAAGTGCCATTAGAAATACACCGTAATCGCTGCGCTATACATCACACTCAGATCAGCGAAATGTGATTCGACCTGTACGTAATATGTCGTGCCGGGAAGGAGGCCGGTGAGCATCTGCGAATGGCCCGAGGTTGAATATTGAGTCTGAGTGGCGAAGGTCGGGTCGGTGTCGACGTCCAGCACGTAGGTCGGTTCGCCTGAGCCATCGATGCCGGCATCCCACTCGACAAGGAAGTTACCGGAGCAATCCATTGAAGGCGGCGGCGTCGCCTTGCCTTTCTTCTCCTGGGTTGGGTCGGCACAGCAAGCCTGATAGGCGCCTGCGGGTGTGCGCGGGTCAGGTGTTGGGCCGCCGCCACCTCCGGGAGGGTCGCCACTGCCAGGGAGCGGATCAGGTACTGGTGGGTCAGGTACTGGTGGCCCAGGTTTGTTCGGAGGTGTGTTCGGATCTTTCGGGGCTGGCGGATCCTTCGGCGGCGTCGGCGGCGGCGGGATCGGCACGGCGGTGGGCAACGCGGGGATAATGATTGGCACCGTCGGAGCCGTTACCGTGAAGGCCACGTCGCGCACGCCGGCCGCAGTGCTAGCGTCCCGTCGCTTGACCACAAGGAAGTCCTGGTCGAGGTCTTTCCAGGTAAACCGACCGTTGTCGAGCTGTGCGACGCCGCGGAATTGCACCCGCACACGGTCTCCTGGCAGCGCGTCGACCTGGTAGCCGTTGGCGATGTTGCAGCCAAACGAGATAACCTCGGACTTGCGCTTGAGCAGCTCGCCGGCGGTGAGCGCATAGAGAACATCGGCGGCGTCCTGCCGTGTGCCCGAGTCGTTACTCGGGTTCGTCACGTCGGACCGCACGAAGGGCATCTCGATCAGTGTGTTGGCAGTGACTGAGGCCGCGTCCTCCATGTAGTAATACGGCGTCCCGTCCGGGTTCGTGCCCACTTGCACCGCATAAGGCGTCACCGTCGAGGCGTACTGCAAGGTCAGTGGCTTGCCGTCGTAGTCGCTGCCTACGGGGATAATCCGGTTAGCCAGGTCCTTGCCGTCGTAGCCGATAGTAGGCGTACCAGCAACGAGGCCCATACCATCGGCCGCCGCATTCTCCATCTCCGGTCCGGCCTGATCCACATTGACGAAACGAAAACCCGAGTCCGGGACGTTATCCTGCTCAACCAGCTCGAATCCGTCTTCGGCGAAGGTCTCGCGCACGTTGTAGCGCGCCATCTCGATAGCACCGAGCAGCGCGGCGAGTCGAGTCGTATCGTTGAAGGTAATGACCGGCTTGCGAGTTGTAGAGCTGGCCGGGACTGTTACGGTCTCGCCGGTCAGGGTATTGGCGATCGTGCCGATGTCCTGCGTCGTGAAGGCGAGGCCGATGTGCGTCGAGAGACGCGTGAGGTCGTAGAGTCGGCTCATGCCTGCCAGCGCGACGACTGCCGTCCCGTCCTGCGCGACGCGGTAGGTGTGGTCGAGCACGATGCCGCGACGCAGCAGGTAGCCGGCGCGGCCCTCTTCTATGATCGAGACACGCCACCGGGACTTGATCTGCTTCGCGAGCGGCTCCGGCGCCGGGAACGATACGGCCCACGAGCCGGCGGCGTTTAGCTCGCGGTTGATCTCGTAATCAACCAGCGCGACGATTGGCAGCCCGACCTCAGCCAGTGCCGGCGTCTCAATGATGACCTGGCACCGAGGCATCTAAGGCCACGCCTCGGCGAAGTCGAAGACGACGTCAGCCCCGTTGGCCCCGGCAATGTCAAAGCTGTTCGCGCCGGGATCTAAGACCATAAGCCCCACCTGATCGGCGGTGCGGATGAAGTTAGCCGAATCATCGGCCCAGGTCGCGCCGCTGTCGCTGGAGAACTCCACCGTGTTGCGGCCGGCGTCGAAGCGCAGCCAGTCGCTCGAGGCCGCGCCGACGCTGGATGAGGCCAGCGCATAGCCGTTCGTCGTGTTGGTGATCACGAGGCCGGAGAACGGACCCTTGACTGTGATGATCGCGTTGCGAACCGGCGCGGTCATGGGTTGGTAACCACGATTGTTTGAGGGTCGCTCGACAGGGTGAACTCGCCCGCCGCGCCAATGGGATCGCCGTACCAGTCGGAGAAGCGATCAAAAGTGACGAAGACGGGCGCCACCACCGACGCGTCATCAACCGTGAACGAGAGTGACGGCATAGCGGCGAGACGCGCCCAGGCCCAGCGAAGGCCGGAGCCCGGCGCTGTCTGGGTCCAGATGCGCCCACGGCCATAGGTTTGCATCGCCTTGAAGCTGTCGATGTCGGCGTTGATCCCACTGGCGGCGCCAACGTCCAGGAAGCGAACCTGCTCGACGCCGTTGCCCTTAATCGAGGGCGCGCCGCCCAACTGGTCGAACCCGTAGCTTGCGCCCGTCAGTTGCACCGTGGAGGCCAGGAGCGGCTGTTCCTGCTGGTATTCGTAGCGGTGGGTTGGGAAAACGCCGGATGCAGTGGCAACGATGCCCGACGCCGTCGTCATCTTGCCGTTATCGAACATGAAGAGGTAACGCAGGACGCTCACTGGTAGACTCCCCGGCGGCGTAACTGCCCGGCCACACCGAAAGCGAGATCCCCGAGGGCGCTGTTAACGTCCTGCTGGCGGTTGTTGTTGACGATGGTCAAGGGCCCGTTGACCGCGATGCCTAGGCCGCCGGGGGCGGTGCCGGCTTGGTTGCCGCCTGAGCGCATCTGTTCGGCGATGCCCGGAGGGATGATCATCTCCCCGCGGTGGATGAAAGCCAGCATGTCGTCGGGTACTCGCACCGTGCCCAGGGCAAAGCCGCGAACGCCGGTATAGGTGGCGGGGAACGGCTGACCCTGATGCCACCCGGGCATGCCAAAGCGCGCGGCCATTGCCGCGCTCACGAAGTCGCCCGTTGGCCGTCCCTGTGCATCGATGGGGAAGGGTTCTTGATTGCCAGAGCCAGGGTTGATTCCTGCCGTTGGGCCGTGGGCCGGGACTGCATTGCTGACGGAAGTGCCCAGATTGAGTGCAGCCTGTTGGGGCGGAGCGACCGCCGCAGCGATGCCATCGGCCACCGAAGCCAGAAGCGGCTGAATCTTGGCCCAGCCTGCCTCGAGGCCAGCCTGTAGCCCGCTCATAATCAACTCGCCGCCCGGCTTGAGCGACGTACCCGCGAGTTGAGGCATCGGAACACTGAGCTTGTTAGCGCCCGCGAGACCTAACGCGAGTCCCTGGACGATGCTCTCGCCAATGTCTGCAAATACCTTGGAGGGCGAATGGCCCTTGATGATGTCCTTTGCCTTGCCGACCAAGCCGCCAAAGAAATCCTTGAACTGGCTTTCAAACCAGGGGATTAGGTCCTTAATCCCACTCCAGACGCCCTGGATGATTGCCTTGCCAACATCGTAGAACTCATTTGATATCGCATTGAACGCACTGACAAAGGCGTCTTTTATCGCCCCGGGTGCAGCCTTTATCAAATTGAACCCGTCTGCGATGCCGTCTACGATGCCGTTAATCAACGCCTTCCCAAGATCGAACGCCGCGCTAACAATGGTTTTCGTTGCGCTCACGACCGTATTGGGGAGGGTGCTGGTGAGGAACGTTCCAACCGCAACGGCGGCGTCCTTTATCCCAGATCCAGCCCCTGTAACTATCGCCTTGCCTAGGTCAAGCGCCTTAGCGGCGAGGCCCGGCAGCGTGCTCGTGAAGAAATCAGGCAGTGTTTTGGTAAAGAATGTCGCTAGAACTGGCTCGACGGCCTGGAATGCCTCACGGAAGAGGGCGACCGGCCAGAGGAAGAACCAAGCGGTCGCCTTGCCCATCGTCTCGGCGTTGAAGTTGCTGGAGATGGTCCCGAAGATTGCATCGATACCGCTAGAAACGGCGCTCTTAGCGCTATCGAAGGCAGACGAAAAAGCGTTGCCAATAGTTCCGGGCAGGCTGGTTAAAAAGTCAAAGGCAGTGTTGAGATTGTCCTTGATGTATTTGCCTATGGATGAAAGGCCATCAACCGTCGCCGCCAACGCCCTGCCAAAGCCGTCTTTGATCCCTGATACAAGCCGGTCGAAGAAACTTTGCTGATCACGCTTTGCCTGATCTAGTTGTTTGTTTGCCTCGGCCAGACCCAAGTTCGCGGTCGTGGGGTCGCCGCCGCCCGCCTTTAGAGTATTGACACCTAATTGCTTTGATTCAACTCTCTTGGTAGCTATCGTGACATCCATCGAAGGCCCAGTGAGGTTCTTAAATGGGCTAGTGATGGCGCCAACGACGTCACTAGCAAGGTTGCCAGCCTTAGTCTTGAGACCGCCCATCGCGTCGATCAGCTTCGAGCGGAAGCCGAATATATCGGGAACCTGAAGCACCAAATCTTCGAACGGCTTAGCAA
>DAINCT010000301.1:0-5342 GCA_036732245.1 Chloroflexota bacterium
GTACACCAGGGAAAAGGAGCAGTACCCGACCGGACGATAGCGGGGACGGATCCAAGCACAGCCTCGGTAGGGCCGGCCCGTGATCCTGGTCTAGGACCGCCGCAACGATCGCATCAGCGTATCGAAGTCATCATCGAAGTGAACCGAGACCGCGGCGGGATGGAGGATCCGATACAACTCCATGAGGGGTTGTTGTAGGGCGGTCCGCTCTCGTTGATCGACGGCGCTGGTGCACCACCCGAGTTGCTGATACCGGACACAGAGCCGCCGGTACTCCGATCGATGCTGACTGATACTGTCAGAGGACAATCGGGATGAACGTGGCTGGTTCTCTATCAAGGCAGCAGCACATGAGGGTCCGTGGTAGAGACGGGTTGAGCGTCGCGGCCGCTGATGCGCCGGGATGCCAACAACAGGCGGAATTCGCTGAGGTTCAACCGAATGTGGTGGTCGCTCACGATCTCCCGGATAATGTCCTCGGGTCGCATCCCACCGCGCACGCCCTCGCGAGCTGCACGCAAGACAGTGTCACCAACCCGGGCATAGACCTCATTCGAAGGTCGACCAACATTCCTGGGTATATCAGCAGCGCTCTCCACTCCGATGTCGACAGAGTCGAAACGCTCTTCCGTTGACGGAATGTATTGAGTCATCAGGTCGTCCTTCTCGAGGCTTGCCCTCGTTCTCGTCACCATACGCGATCGAAGCGAACGCCCCGCGTACCATTCTCTTTCTACATGTTACTGGTTTCTCGCATGTAATACAATGAGATACGACAATACGCACGGGATGGGACAGATGGGGGAGCCAGAGGCCCATCTTTTCTTTCCCTGGGATCGTCAGTCCGGGCTGTTCGGGTTGGGGGTCTTTTGCCCGGCACGCGCGGCTCGGTTACGGCGCGTGGCTCGTTCTTTTCTTCTGCTGCCCTTTTGCTCGGAACATCGCCCGATCGGCCTCCTGCATGAGCGCGCGCGCGTCTCCGTCCCGTCCTTGATGGACGGCAATGCCGATGCTGACTCCGATATGAAGACGGTGTCCTTCAATCTCAAATGCTCGATCGATCGCCATCTTCAACCGCTGTGCCGTATCATTGGCACCGCTGACCTCGGTCGCAGGGAGTAAAACAACAAATTCGTCGCCGCCCACCCGCGATAGGGTATCTGACGCGCGCAGGATTTCTTCCCAACAATCCGCCAGTTGCTGGAGCAAGAGGTCACCGCCTTGATGCCCGACCGTGTCGTTTACCGCCTTGAAATCAACCAGGTCAAGAAAGAGCAGCGCGATGCACCCAACAGAGCGATGCGCGGCTAATATGCTCTGCTCGAGTCGATCGTTCAGCAACGTCCGATTTGGCAGGCCCGTCAACGCGTCATGCAGTGCCTGGTACTGTAAGTCCGCTTCGACCTGCTTGCGCTCTGTGATGTCCCGTGCCGCCACCAGGACCGCCTCGATACTTCCATCGTGTGTATGGACCGGACTGAGGATATAGTCGTGCACGGTGCTCCGGTGTCCCAACTCCGTTGGCAAGATCAATTCTCCCCGCCAGGGAAGGCCGAATCGAAACACCGTTTCACGTTCGACGTCGAAGCGCTCGGTAACCTCTGCCGGAAACCCTAACTCCTGCCAGGTCTTACCGATAAAGTTCGCCTGCGAAATTCCCAATGATTGAGCAACGGCTGGGCTTGCATAGAGATGTCTGCCGGCGCGGTCGTACAAATAGAAGTGGTCAGGTGACGATGACACGAGGGCGTGCAGCACCGACACCTGCTGTCTGACCACAATGGCTGGTTCACTCATGTTGCCGCCTCTCTCTACACGACCGCTGTTCCCAGTTGAACCCTGTTCACCGGCCGAGCGGCCTGAAGACTGGAGAGGGAAAAGACACAACGCATGTCACGAAGAATATATAACAAATTCTGCATTTGTCAAGTGGTATGGCAACTGAGGAGATGCGACATCTCTCTGGGCGCTACCCGGCCAGGGCTTCTACTCGGTGACGAGCCACTCTGTGATGCCATCCGGCTTCAATGGCCGGCTCAAATAGTAGCCCTGCACAACCTCGCATCCCATGGATACGAGCATGTCATACGCGGCACTATCTTCCACGCCCTCGGCGACCACTCCGAGGCCCAGGTTATGGGCCAGATCGATGACCGAGCGCACGATAATCGCATCCTCCGGATTGACCGCCATCTCCACCACAAACGATCGATCGATCTTCACCCCGTCGACCGGGAGACGCCTGAGATACGTCAGCGAAGAATACCCCGTGCCAAAGTCATCGACCGAAATCCGAATGCCGAGATTGTGCAAACCATGAAGGACACGCATCGAGCGCTCCACGTCGGCCATCAGCGCGCTCTCCGTGATTTCGAGCTCTAACCAGTGGAAGTCCGCCCCGACGGCCCGTACCACCTGCTCGATGGTCTCCGTCAACCGCGGGTCGGAGAGACTGTGTGGCGAGAGGTTGACTGCGACACCAACCTCTCTCCCTGCCGTATGCCACTGTGCACACTGCTCCAGGGCCTGCCTCAGCACCCAGGTGGTGAGTGGCTCGATGAGCCCGGTACGCTCGGCCAGCGGAATAAAGTCGGCGGGAGGGACCATGCCCCGCTTCGGATGCGGCCAGCGAGCGAGTGCCTCGACGCGCGCCGTGCGACCGGTCAGGCAGGTGACCTGCGGTTGATACTGCAGCTGCAGTCTATTGTGTTCGAGTGCTTCGCGCAGATCACCCGCGATTGCGTGCCGCCCCGGGCTGTATTCATCCTGCTCTGCGTCGTACACAGCGTATCCCACGTGTCCCCGCTTTGCCTGGTACATAGCGACGTCGGCGCGTTGGAGTAAGCTACCGGCATCCTTCCCATGCTGCGGGAAGAGGACCATCCCAATGCTGGCGCCCACCGTCAACCGTTCCTCTCCCACCACGATCGGCGCCTGTACCATGTCCAGTATCCGCTCGGCCACCGTGATGGCTCCCGGTTCGTCCGCGTGGTGCAGTATAACGGCGAACTCATCGCCACCGAGCCGTGCCACTGTAGCCGGAACCAGACGAACCAGGCTGTCGGAACTGCGCACGACCTGCTGCAGTCGACGTCCGATCTGCTGCAGCAGGAGATCCCCTACATCGTGACCAAAGGTGTCGTTGATCTCCTTGAAACGGTCCAGGTCCAGGACGAGGAGCGTGAGCGGTAAATTGTCACGGTGCGCCCGAAGAATCGCCTGCTCTAGACGATCGTGGAGGAGAATACGGTTCGGCAGGCCCGTGAGAGCGTCATGGAGCGTGTGATGAATGAGCTCCGCCTCGACCCGCTTGCGCTCGGTAATGTCGTGGATGATCGAGTAGAGCAGGGACCGACCGTCGACCTGGATGGGGCTTGAGTGCACTTCGACGTCGCGCTCCTCGCCCGACCAGAGACGGTGTCGAAAGACGAAGTAGTCCCGCTCTTCGCGTTGTGCGCGTGTCATTTCGGCCGCCACAATGTCTGCCGCGAGGACATTGACGGCATGGATGGTAGTTGCCTGGAGTTGCTCACGCGACGTCTGATAAAAGGTACAGGCGGCCGGGTTCGCATCGATAATCTCCCCCGTATCGGGATCGATCAGGAGCTGGACGGTGCGATTACTCTCGAACATCTGGTGGTGCCGCGCTTCACTTTGGCGGAGCGCTTCCCCGACCTCACGGCGCTCCGTGATGTCCTCCTGCATGGCAATGAAGCCATTTAGATGACCGTCTGCATCCACCAGAGCCGACATAGTCACTCGGGCCCACACCACCGTTCCATCCTGGCGAATGTACCGTTTGTCCTGGATGAACGCGGACCGGTGGCCTGCCCGCAGACGCGTGGCTAACCGGAGACTGGCCGCACGGTCATCAGGATGGGTCAGGTCCCTCGCACTACGTGAACGCAATTCGTCCTCGCTATAGCCGACCATCTGCTGGAACGCAGGATTGGCCACCAGGATCATCCCATCTTGGTCGGCGAGCACGATCCCCACCGGCGCACGGTCGACGATGGCCGAATACTGCGCCTCACGCCGGCGCAGGGCTTCGAGGTCTTCCAATTCCATCCGCAAACGCCCGTCCACGCTGCGGCCCAGTGGCGCACCGGGAGTCCACACTGTACCGACACTTGCGGCTTCGATCTCGTCGCTCGACATCTGCATCACGTCATCCCGTCCCAAAAAGTGAAGGAGTGCGGTCCGAGTACGGGTTTGGCCTAGCCGCCGGCTCTGAGACGATGTGATCCCGAGATAGCAGTTGGTGTAGGCGTATAGTATATGACGCATATGCCCTAGCGTGCTTGCCACAATCAGTGTGCGCCATGGTCTGCGAGTTGTGAATCGTCAGTTTATCGACCCCAAACTCTTACCGTTTCCTTAACTAATCCTGAAAACAGACTGTAGAACGATGAAGAAGGCACGCTTCGTGCCCCTTCCTCTTGGCGGTAGAAAAGTACAAGAGGAGGTTACACATGAGTCGCAGAGCTCTAACTGTTACGGCGTTCGCGCTGATCGGAAGTATCGCTTTGGGGGCCCCCGCTGCGATGGCGAAAGGCAAGCCGACCCAACCGGGCAAATCCCACGTGACCGGTGCATGCCTGGCTGGTGGCAGCACGATCGCCGCGCAGAACAAGACGGGAACGGTGGCGGCAAACGTCGCCTTTAAGACCCAGGCCGCGTGCGCTCACTTTTTACAGAACAATCACGCTCTCACGGTCCACACCGTCACGCCGGGCATGAACACCACCGGACTCCAACCGAGTGGAATGACCACGATTCACAGTAATAGCGCTGCCGCTCAACTGTGCCCAGCGCGAAACTCGACGGGAACGCTGTACTTCAAGTCGGCGACGAGTACGACTGTCGGCACCTTCACGTTCAACAGCCCGCTCAAAAGCCACGGAGTGTGCGTGAGCTACTTCGCGAGGAACAAGAACTTACAGATTGTGACGAGCCCTACCACCGCCGGCCACTAACCGCGTAGCTGCTCTCAGAAGGGACGGGCAATCATACCCGTCCCTTTCTGCGCTTTTCGCCGACGAATTATCAGAAATGGACGAGGCCCGGCGCTCATAGTAGGCGCGGGCCCTAGTCCTGCCCTCGCTTCCACGGCGCACCTCGCTTACCCGCCTGTGGCGCACCAGGAGGCCAAGGCGGATCGCCACGCGGGGACGATCCCTACGTCTACCCGGATGCGATTAATGCGTCGGCACAGCCGCACGCCGGGAGATCAAACGTCTGTCCGGATGCGACTCTCTCGAGAAATTCTCCGGTCTCCGCTTCACCACGTGCAAATCTTCGTAGCGTCGACCCTCCTTCGAAAATGATCTGCGGGGTCAGGC
>DAINCT010000302.1:0-1766 GCA_036732245.1 Chloroflexota bacterium
CCGGCTTCATGGTGGTGGGACTGGCGCTGCTCGCCGTTACGGTGTCATACGCCCTGTTCGGTCAGGCCAGCACGACTCCCTTTCAGACCGCCTTTCATGCCGCCGGATCTGCCGGGCCGAGCACGTTGCTCGGCCTCGCCTTCGGGGCCAGTCTGATCAGCGTTTTCGCCCGGCTCGGAGGCGGCATCTATACCAAGGCCGCCGACGTGGGCGCGGACCTGGTCGGCAAGGTGGAGGCCGGCATCCCTGAAGATGATCCCCGTAATCCGGCCGTCATTGCCGACAACGTGGGCGATAACGTCGGTGACGACGCCGGCATGGCCGCCGACCTATTCGAAACGTACGTCGTCACCACCGTAGCGACCATGCTGCTCGGCTTCCTGCTCTTCCGCCACATCGGCGGCTCGATGCAGCTTCATGCGATTCTGTTCCCGCTGGCCATCGGCGCTGTGTCGATCTTCGCGTCGATTATCGGCAGCTTGGTGGTACGCGCCTATAACGGGAGCATCATCACTGGACTGTACGTTGGGATGTTGGTCACCGCGATCCTGGCAGCACTTGCCCTGATCCCGATCAATTCGAGCTTGCTCGGCAATGCGCGGTACTACTGGTGCGCGATCGTCGGCTTAGTCGTTACGGTCCTGCTTTTTGTCATCACCGAATTCTTTACATCGGATCACTACGCGCCGGTGCGCAGCATTGCAAAGGCGTCGATCACGGGTCACGCCACCAACGTCATCCAGGGCCTGGCGATCGGCATGATGGCGACATCGCTGCCCGCGATCGTCATTGCCCTGGGCGTGGTCATTTCGTTTAACCTCGCTCCCAACGGTTACGGGCTGTACGGAGTGGCAGTGGCTGCAGCCTCGATGCTCTCTTTGACCGGTTTCATCGTCACGCTCGATGCATTCGGACCGGTGACGGACAACGCCGGCGGCATCGCGGAGATGGCTGACATGCCGGCGCAGGTGCGGGCGATCACAGATCCGCTGGATTCGGTGGGCAACACCACCAAGGCGGTCACCAAGGGATACGCCATTGGGTCAGCCGGGCTGGCCGCGGTGGTGCTGTTCGCGTCCTACGTGCAGGTCTTGAAGGACCAGAAGGGGATTCACAACCCCGTCTTCGCGCTGGACGATCCCTACGTCATCGCCGGGCTGTTCATCGGTGGGTTATTGCCATTTCTGTTCGCTTCGCTCTCGATGCAGGCGGTGGGACGCGCCGCCGGTCAGGTGGTCGAAGAGGTGCGTCGCCAGTTCCGCGAGAACCCAGGCATCATGGAAGGTACGACCCGGCCCGATTATCGCAATGCCGTGGACATCGTGACGCGTTCCGCCCTGAAAGAGATGGCACTGCCCGGTTTGATTCCGGTGGCCGCGCCCATCATTGTGGGTTTCGTGCTGGGCTGGAAAGCGTTGGGCGCCATGCTGATCGGCAGCATCCTCACCGGGCTGTTCCTGGCCATTCAGATGACATCCGGGGGCGGCGCCTGGGATAACGCCAAGAAGTACATTGAGGAAGGCGCATACGGCGGAAAAGGAACACCGACCCATGCCGCGTCGGTGACGGGCGATACAGTCGGCGACCCGTATAAGGACACCGCAGGGCCAGCGATCAATCCTATGATCAAGATCATCAACATCGTGGCGGTGTTGATCGCGCCGCTGGTGGCGACGCACTCGATCTTTCACTAGCGTCTCGATCGGACCTGCTTAGAGGGCGCCCAGTGTGGGGCGCCCTCTTCCATTTCAACCGCGGTAGTCGTG
>DAINCT010000302.1:1776-5342 GCA_036732245.1 Chloroflexota bacterium
AGAGGGCATTCCCATGCAGGGATGTCCTCTTGATGCGTCTTCGGTGATGGTCACTGTCGTGCAGGCGACGGGCGAGTTCGATTTCCCACAGTGACTACTGATCGAGCGCCACCATCGGACGGTTGTTGCCCGGTGACACGGGGACGTATCGGAAACGTCATCGGAGGCGGTATCGATACCCACGCAATCGGTTGACAGTCGCCGCCCGGCATGGTAGGTTTTACTCAATCAAGAAAATTTGATCGAGTAAAAATGACATCAGAGGAATTGCTCGAGGTGTACAACCTCGAAACAATCGAGCAGATGCGCGCGATTGCCGACCAGTTGCGCCAGCGCATCATGCAGGAACTGCTGCAAGAGCCTCGCACCGCGACGCAGGTGGCAGAGGTGCTGGGACTCGCTCCGGCAAAAGTGCACTATCACATACGCGAGTTGGAACGGGTCGGTTTGGTGAACCTAGTTTTCACGCGAGAGAAGGGCGGGATATTGGAAAAGTACTTCCAACCAATAGCCCGGAACCTGTTTGTAGACGAGGATTTGCTGCAGCATACGCCACCCGAGGAGTACATCGAGCTGGCCAATCGCCTCCTGGGGGATGTTCGAACCAACTTTGTCAACGCACTCTCACGGTCCGTCTCGGCTCCGCCGGAGCACGATTTCATGACGTTGAGGTTGGGCCATATCTGGATCACGCCCGACGAATTCACCCAGCTCAAGCAGGAGTTGGCAGCGCTCGAGCAGCGTTTTCAACAACGACGCGGCCTTGACGAGGAGCGAGAGGTCAGCCTGGTCGTTGTGGCCAACGAGCCCGGCCCGGTGCACGAGATTGAATCGGCTGAGCAGTCAGGTTCGACTCAGGATCTGACGCCGCATTCGGGGGCCGGCGCCCCCAAACCCCACAAGACATGGGCCGCGGGAGCTTTCAAGTGGGGCGCGGCCGATCTCGAGACTTCGTTGGATCGAGGTGAAACGTTGGACATCACGGTACTGGGGGTCTGCACGTTTGACGGCGACGTGAGTGCGGACCTGGCTAATCGTGCGATATCGCACTTCAACCTCCTGGGCAAACTGGTAGCGCCTCCGGAAGTGCGAGAGGTGCTCAAGACCAAGGAATAATTCTCTTCGCTCTTTGACGACGTAAAAAGCGCGTGGTCCCGCTACCAACGTCACCACGCGCCCAGAGCCCACCGCATTTCACGGAACGGAGGATTCGAGTGGATACTACCACGCAACCCGCCCCGGCCCCCGCACCACGCTCGTCCCCGCTCATCAACCGTAACTTTGGACTGCTGTGGACGGGGCAGGCGATCTCGAATATCGGCGATATGGTTTTCGATACCACGCTGATCCTCTGGATCGCCACCCGCCTGGCGGCCGGCATGTCCTGGGCACCGCTGGCGGTTAGTGGTGTACTGCTGTCCGTCTTGATTCCGACGATCCTGGCCGGCCCGTGGGCAGGCGTGTTTGTGGATCGCTGGGACAAACGCCGCACGATGATCGGCATGGATGTGTTGCGCGCCGTCTTGATCGTGTTCTTGCTGCTCTTGACCGGACTCATTCCCATCTTTGGCTCGCACCCTTCAGTCGGCTGGCAATTGGGGTGTATCTACGCAACTGTGGTGCTAACGGCGATATGTTCTCTCTTCTTTGGTCCGGCCCAGGTTGCCCTCATCGGTGATGTCGTATCAGCGGAGGAACGCCCCCGCGCGAGCGGGCTCGGTCAGATGGCACGGCATATGGCGTCATTGATCGGTCCGCCGATTGCCGGTCCGCTTTTTTTCACGCTCGGTGCACGGTGGGCTTTGTTGGCCAATGCGGCGTCGTTTGCCCTGTCTTGTATCCTCATCACGTTCGTACGTGCACCCGCGTCGGCACGCAGTGTGCCGGTCGGCGAGCGGGGCCACGCCCTGGGTGAAGTTCAGGAGGGACTTCGCTTCTACGTTCACAACCGAGTTCTGGTCACGATCACCGTTTCCGCCCTCATCGTCATGTTCGGAGCCGGTTCGTTGGATACACTCGACGTCTTCTTTGTGACTCGCACCCTGCACGCCTCTGCCGGACTATATGGATTGATGTCGGCTGCGATGGGGGCGGGAGCGCTGCTGGGCGCGATCGGGGTGAGTGTCTTTGCGAAGAGGCTGAATATGGCCCACGTACTGTGGGTCTCCTTGCTGCTTTGTGGTCTGCTCATCGTGGTTTACTCGCGGATGACCGCCTTCGTCCCAGCGTTTGTCGTGCTCTTGATTGCAGGCATTCCGATGGCGGCCCTCAATGTGTCGGTCATGCCGTTAATGTTGCAGGTGACACCGCGCGAGCTGATCGGCCGTGTGTCCGGTGTGCTGCAACCGGCAGTCAGTACTGCCACGGTCGCAGGCATCGGCGTCGCGGGGTTACTGGCCGGAACCGTGCTCCAGGGTTTACATTCGCATTTCCTGGGAATGGCGTTTGGATCGATCGACTCGATCTTCACAGTCGCCGGACTGTTGGGACTGTTGGCCGGCATTTATGCGATGAATGGGTTGCGCGGTGTCTCGACGCTTGAGCATGCAAATGACGGTGCGACTGTGCACGAGGCTGTGGAGCTGCCTGCCTAGTACGATGAAATTAGAACAGTCGGTTTTTGCCGGTTTGACGCCAATAATCGACCTCAATTGGCTTGACTCCGGACCCGGGATTTGCTAATATTAGAACAGGTGTTCAATACCGCTAACGACCAGGAAGGATCGGGAAATGAAGAAAGAGTACATCATCGAGCGCCAGGGCAAGCAGTTTGTTTTGTACGAGGGATTGCTGGACGAAGCGCATCAGCAAGGCCTCTGTCGCATCTCCACCACACTGATTCAGGTGCCTCATCCCGACAATGGAAACGTGGCGATCGTGGCCGCTGAGGTTGAGACGTCAAAGGGCTCGTTCAGCGGCATCGGCGATGCCTCTCCCGGCAACGTGGGGCGGCCGATCGTTCCTCATATCGTCCGAATGGCGGAGACTCGCGCCAAAGCACGGGCTATGCGAGACGCGGTGAATATTGGAGTGACCGCGCTCGAAGAGCTGGGCGATCTGGACGAGCAGCATGCCGAGGCTCCGCGCCACGACAGCTTCGAGCCGGCCGCAGTGGCCGAGGCATCGGATTCGTATCGGACGGATATCCCAAAGGCGTCCCCTTACAAGCCGGCCAGCGCCAATCAGTTGGCGACGGTCGCCAAGCTCTCGCGCCTGCTGGGACGCTCAGAGGAGCCCAGCGAGGACATGACCTCGGCGGAAGCGTCTGAGCGAATCACAGACCTGTCTCGCGAGTACAACGAGCGCAAGGGAAGCACGCCGGCCCGGCGTTCAGCCTAGCTCCTCTCCTCCTTCGACCGGTTTCACGTAGCAGCGTGGAGCCGGTCGTTTTATTTACCCGTTGTTTAGCTGCAGGTAAGAAGGCGGTAAGAATTCGCTGATAGAGTGTCTCCTATCGGCCGATGCTCGAGTCATTCGGACGCTGGAAGCAAGGGACAAGGGAGACATACATGACAACCGGGAAGCGCACTACCCGCCCTACCTCCGGGCAAAGCAAAGATCTGCAT
>DAINCT010000303.1:0-5330 GCA_036732245.1 Chloroflexota bacterium
CCACCATCGCCGCGACTATGCCGGCTGCGAGCAAGGTGGAAGCGAGCTGGGTGTGGACGCGGCACCGAACTTTAGTTATCATCCGGCTGCCCCAAAGCGCCCGTCCAGGATTTTCGCCAGGGCAACCGCGCCGGCCTGAGCAACCGGGCTACCTAAGGCACTGACGGTCAACATGGCTGAGTGGGTCCCACGCGCCAGCCAAATCGTCACGGTGTAGGTTCGTTTCTTCGGATAGTCGATCGTGGACAGAGAGGCGGTGTCGCCCACGCCAGACAAATTTGAGGTGTGGACCGTTGCGCCCGACTTCTGCATTCTCGTGGTCAGGAAAGTTGCCCAATTAGCCACGGCGCACGTGGTTGATTTTGAACTCGGGTACGCCACGATGCTGTTCAGGACGCTCACGACGCCGCCTGCCTTGCCGGCCTTCTTGAAATTTCCGAACATCGCGGCATAGCTACCGGTGTAGTCCGCACCGCAGATGTGATACTTCGAGGTTTTGTAGACATTTGAGAAGAAGGGCTGGAAGGTGCTTCCATACACGTGTTGCACGTCCTTCAAGGTGAGCGAAAGGGCTTTCGGCGATGCCGCGGTCGCGGCCGGAGCCGCCATGGAAGCCAGGGGCGTCCAAATTGCTCCCGTTACCAGAAGAGGTATAGCGAGGAGAGTTCGGGTACTCATGCGGTTGGTCCTTTCGGTTCTCGGGGAATTGGCAAAGGATTGAGGCTGATGACGTTGGCCGCTCCCGCAGCCTGAATGTCGACCACGAGATCCAGGATGCTGCGATCCGTCAACGACTCGTTGGTGCGCGCCCATAGGTCTGTCGCGGCGACTCCGAGCGCTATCCTGAGGAACTCTCGTTGTCCCAGCGAAAGCTCCGCACTCAGGGCTTCGAGCTTCATACCGAGGTCTATGGCTTCGTCGCTGCTGAGGTGGTCGTCGCTCATGGCGCCACGGGAATGTTGCATGCGAAGATCATCATGCTTTGCTTCCTTCCTGGGTGCGAGGAGAGTGGAGAGTTTCCGTGACGAGCGCGCGCTCGTCACGGACTGCGGCATCATGGATACTTCGCTTATGCCGCAGTGGTCGCACAGATCGCCCAGACCTGCACGGAGATGGCGTTGGCTGAGCCAAATACGTCGTTATCGTCAGAAATCGTTTCTATCTGGTCAAAGGTGAAGTGCGCATCGACCACTACCTCCCAGCCCACACCGCCAATCTTGGGAGCACCACCGCTCACGAACGCGCCCCCATTGAGATCGGCTGTAATCTCACCGCCTCCTCCCAACGCCTGCTTTCCAACGGGGCAACTTACACTGGCCGCATCGCCCGCATTGAGCCCGGTCGTTACGAGTGTGACGATCTGGTATCCACTCACGCCGTTTGATCCGGCTGGACCCTGCTGTCCTGTTGATCCGGTGGCCCCAGCTGCGCCATTCGTCCCGTTTGTCCCTGGAAGCCCCGTTGGTCCTTGTATCCCTTGTGTGCCCTGTGGACCCTGAGGACCGGTCTGGTTCCAGGGAATGGCCGTGAGTCCGGCATGGCAACTATCGGTGGACGATGTTGAAATTTGCAAGAGACCAGATGACGCTGAATAGCAGCCGTGGATCACGCCAGCTGCGTCGGGAATGCTCGCGAAGGCCGCTCCACTCACGGCTAACGTCGCCGTCACGCTTATGACCGCGGCAAGCAACGTTCGTTGGGGCATGAGTCGGCGCAGTACTCCTCGCCGTTGGTGCAATTCTTCGCCCGGATGAGCGATCTGTCGCCGCAGGTCCTCGATTTGATTCTGTAGGTCCAGAACGGTCGGGTGTTCACGCATTTCGTGCTGCACGTTCGCCTCCTTGGAAGTACCGATCGGTCTGCTTCGCGTTTTGTACGAGCATCCAGTCGTCTAGTCCCAGCCTGGACCGCGTCGCCCAACTTGACCATGCAAAGTAGGCAAACCTGACCCACGTAGTTCGACGAAAACTGTGCTTTTGCCTGTGGTACTATGCAACCTCAGACGACCATTGCATGCCTGTTTCGTATCGCACGTCGAAATGCGGCAGGAGAGACGAAGCTCATGGCGAAGAACGATCCACGCGCCTTCGGCATGTTGTTGCGCCGTCACCGGTTGAACGCTGGACTCACCCAGGAAGCGCTGGCCGAGGGTGCCGGACTTAGCGTGCGCGGCATCAGCGACCTGGAACGAGGCGTCAACAAAGCACCGTACGTCGCGACAATTCTTCGTCTAGGCGATGCCCTCCAGCTGTCGGATGAGCAGCGCACGGAACTTGAAGCGTCTGTTTCCCGGCATCGTGGGCCAACGGCCCAACGCCATGTTCTTCAACTACCGGAGCAATTCACCTCTCTGCTCGGCCGAGAGAAAGAGGTGGCGGCCGCGGTCCATTTACTTCGCTGGGAGGGAAGGCGCCTTCTTACGCTAACCGGGCCCGGTGGAGTCGGGAAGACGCGATTGGCGATCCAGGTGGCAACGACCACCGCCGCCGACTTCGAAAGCGGGGCCGTTTTCGTCCCCCTGGAGGAAGTCGCCGACGCTGCCGGCGTGCAGTCGGCCATCGCGACGGCGTTGCATCTCCAAGACGAGCCGGGACGATCGCCGCACGAGAGTGTTGTGTCGTTCCTGGAAGACCGAGAGATGTTGCTGGTGTTCGACGGGTTCGAGCATCTCATGGAAGCCGCGCAGCTTCCGACACGGTATCTGATCGCCTGTCCACGGCTCAAGATTTTGGTCACCAGCCGTTCCCCGCTCCATCTCAGTGGGGAACAGGAGTTGGACGTGAAATCGCTGCCTGTGCCCACGGCCGGTGACGCCATGGACCTCGCGCGCGTGGAAGCTTTCCCGTCGGTTGCGCTCTTCGTCCAGCGCGCCCGGAAAGTTCAGCCGGCGTTCAGTCTCTCCGTCGAGACGGGTCCGGTGGTGGCCGAGATTTGCCGGCGTCTGGATGGCTTGCCGCTCGCCATTGAATTGGCAGCAGCGAGGATCAAGACGCTGTCGCCGCGGGCATTGCTGCTCGCGCTCGAGCACCGGTTGAATGTACTCACGGGCGGTCCACGTGATTCTCAGCCCCGTCAACAGACCATGCGAGACACCATTGCCTGGAGCTACGCGCTGCTTGATGAACATGGGCGAATGCTCTTCCGGAGCCTCTCTGTCTTCAATTCGACGTTTGGGGTCGAAGCTGCCGGCTCGGTCGCTCCGCAATTGGGTGATTCGTGGACGGACACGAATGGTGGCATCACCCTGCTCGCGGACAGTAGTTTGCTGGCAGTGCACGCGAGCGGCGGGGACGAGCCGCGCTTCTCCATGCTGGAAACCGTCCGAGAGTACGGACTCGAGCTGCTCGACCTCCTCGGAGAGAGTGAGACAGTGCGTCAACGTCTCGCTCACTACGCTGTGGCGCTGGCGGAAGGGGCCGAAGGTGAGCTGCATGGGGCGCAGCAAGCACAGTGGATGGCACGGCTCGAACGAGAACATGCCACATTGCTCCTGGTGCTGCGGTGGGCACAGGGGATGGCAGAATTCTGCATCGGACTGCAGATCGCCGGCGCTCTCTGGCGGTTCTGGTATTCCCATGGATACCTCAGCGAAGGGCGACGTCAATTAGAGGGGCTATTAACGACCCTGGGCGACGGCGATTCGGTACCCGTGCCGGTGGTCGCCAAGGCGGTACGAGGCGCGGCCGTGCTGGCTGCGGTGCAAGGAGATTACGGGCGGGCGGAGACCCTGGGCAACCGGGGCTTGCAGCTCTATCGCCACATCGGAGATGTACGCGGCGAGGCGGCGATGCTTGTTATTTTGGGGAGCGTCGGCCACTATACGGGTGACTATGCGACGGCCTGGACCCGTTACGGAGAAAGCCTGGCGCTTTTTCGGAGTTCGGGTGACGAGCCGAGTATCTCCGTGGCCTTGAACAACCTGGCGAACATCGCGAAGGAGCAGGGGCACACGGCGGAATCGATCGCGCTCTACGAGGAGAGTTTGACGATCAAGCGGCGATTGGGCGACTCACGAGGTATCGCGATTGCGCTCAATAATCTGGGCACGATGGCACTGGCCCAGGGCCAGTACGATCGTGCAGCTGACTTCGGAGAGGAAGCACTGGATCTGCTCCGTGCGCTGGGAGATAAAGATGTGACCGCGGCGATCGACACGGTCGCCCGGGCGGCTCTGCAACGAGGAGAAGTCCGGCGGGCCGCGGACCTCTACGACGAAGGTCTCAAAGTTTCCCATGCGGCCGGCGACCGGGAACTGGTCGCGTTCTGCCTTGAGGGGACGGGCCGAGTGGCGGCCGCCGAGGGCAGGATGGAGCGGGCCGGCACGCTGTATGGAGCAGGGGAGGCGCTCAGGATGGCCGTGGGCGCTCCGCTCTCCCCTTCGGAAGTGCCGCAACACGACCTGTTTCTCGACGAAGCCCGAACAGCTCTGGGTGACCAGTCTTTTTCGCGGGCCTGGGATCGCGGCACGCACATGGATCTCGATGCGGCGATCGTGTTTGCCCGTGAGCCGAGCGGCTTGGCCTAAGATCACGCGTGTCTGACAAATCATAGGCACCACGCCGGGTCGGTATGCTAGAGGTACCGGACTCGCGGAGCAGACTCCGCAGACACAAACCGTAGCGAAGGATGGGACGCATGCACGGCACACGGTACTTCGCGCTGTTTTTTGGAATGATCTACGTCGTAATCGGGATCGTCGGCTTCATTCCTGGTCTCCATACCATGGCGCCCGCGAGTGCACCGCACATGGATCAGACCGCGAGCTACGGGTATCTGTTCGGCCTCTTTCCTATAAATGCGTTGCACAATGCGCTGCACATCGTCGTGGGTCTGGCCGGGATCGCCGCGTTTCCACGGTTTTCGCTGGCACGTGCGTACTGTATCCTCGTGTTCTTGCTATTTGGTTTGCTCACCGTCATGGGCTTCATTCCCCAACTCGACACGGCGTGGGGATGGGTCCCGTTGTTTAGCGGGGATACCTGGTTGCATGCCGCCACGTCGATCAGCGGTGCATTCTTCGCGTTCGTTGTGCCGGAGCCGACCACGATGGAGCCGGCTCCCGCGCACTGATTGCGGGCCGAAAATCTCGGAAGTCGTCTCGCGTGTACGGACTCCTGAAAAGGCGCCGGCCTATGCCTATCCAATTCCGCCAGATCGATGATCTCAGCAGCCCCGAGAGGTTGGGAGAAATCGTCGGTCCGGTCGAGTCGATCGTACACATGGCACTTGCGACAGTCGGGTTTTCGCAGGCTCAGCACGAACGATTGACTGTCCGTCTGAAGGATGGCTCTCAGGTAAAGTTGGTGCTGAAACGCTTCAGGCTCGCCGAC
>DAINCT010000304.1:0-5296 GCA_036732245.1 Chloroflexota bacterium
GCGCAAACCGCTCTCACGATGTCGGTTCAATGGAGTCGGCAGCGCGTGCAATTCGGCAGACCAATATCCAGCAATCAGGCGATTCAATGGATGCTGGCCGATTCGGAGGTGGATGTACACGCCGGTCGCGTGATGACCTATCACGCCGCCTGGAAGATCGATTCCGGTCAGCGTGCTTCCCACGAGGCAGCAATCGTGAAGGTGTATTGCAGCGAAATGTTGAATCGGGTGGTTGATCGTGCCGTGCAGGTGCACGGCGGCATGGGATACATGAAAGAGTTCGAGATCGAGCGTATGTACCGGGATGCCAGGATCGTCCGCATCTACGAGGGCACCAGTGAAGTTCAGCGCATGATCATCGCCGACGATCTCCTGGGCAAAGCGTAAGAAAACATTCCGGCAGATGGAGCCGAGCGCCACAGTGCGGGCGCCCGGCTCATGCTCCTTTCAAGTGCCTTACGAACTCATGGCTGCCTCTTCCTGCGGGATGGCATCTGCCAGGTCGGCACGTCGTTCGGCACGTGAGGACCGCTCGTAGAGAAGTGAGATGGGGGCCGACACCAATCCCGTCGCCGTAATGGCCGCCCGTAGCGTGGCGACGGTTCCGAGCGCCCCGATCATGGGACCGCCTAGCCATTGGCCAATTGCGTTGCATTGGCCGCCCATGGAAAGGACGGTCGCCCGTACTGAGCTATCCGTGATGCTTCGGTTCAGCCAGAGGTCGCGCAGCACAAAGCTCGGTGTCAGGATGGCGGAACGCAGTAGGAGAAAGAGCAAGGCCAGGACGAAGTTGCCGGACAGAGCAAACGCCACGGTGGCCGCTACGTAGCCGAGGTTCAGCACTCCCAGGCCACGCGTCATGAGTCGCGTGTCGGACGTGAAACGATCGATGCGCGGCTCCAGGTACCAGTTGACTGCAAAGCTCATCGCCGCACCTACAATCGCCACGAGCGCGAACCATGCCACCGGTGCCAGACTTCCGTAACGGGGGAGGCCGACATCGCGCACTAGATGCGCTTCCCAC
The DNA here is from genome assembly GCA_036732245.1 of Chloroflexota bacterium. Taxonomy (GTDB): domain Bacteria; phylum Chloroflexota; class UBA5177; order UBA5177; family UBA5177; genus JANWJD01. The sequence continues at coordinate 1,025 of DAINCT010000304.1, forward strand.
AGCCGGTCGAATCCCTCGCTCCCACCTCCCCAGAACAATTCCACGCCCAGGATGGTGAGGAGCACCGTGCTTCCACGTACGAGACGCAAGCCTCCACTCAAGGTATTTGTCATCGTCGTCCACTGTGACGATCCAGGCATCCGCGCCGGCTTGAAACCGTCCTCCGGCATGGCCACTGCGAAGAATGCGCTCATTCCAGCCATGCCTAGTCCACCAGCGACCACGGGGAGACTGAGATGGATGGTTCCGAGGAGGGCGGCGAAACCGATGCCGATAACCGAGGCGATCTGCGCGATTTTTGAGCCGCGCACCATGGCTTTGCCGAGCAACTCGGGTCCCACCTCGTCCGCTAGCCAGGCCGCCTCGGCTCCATCAATGCATGCTTCACCCAGACCCAGCACAGCCTGGGCGGCTAGAATGCCGGCCACGCTTGGGACAAGCCCTTCGAACGTAAAGCACCCTCCTGCAATCGCCCAGCCGGCAATGATGCTGAGACGGCGGCTCACCATGTCGGCAAAGATGCCGGTAGGTGTTTGACAGATAAAGTAGGTGACTTCGAGCGCTGTCCCGGCGAGTATCAGTTCCAGCGGATTCATTCGGACGGTAAGCACGTAATAAACGGTCAGCACGAGATACATCGAGCTGCGCAGAACGGCGTTTCCACCGCTCATGATGTTGTATAGGTGAAGGGCTTCTAATCGATTCAACGTTCTGTGGCTCCCGAGGAAACGCGTGGACAGGATAGGAGCAAGCCGAGACTCCCCATCGCGGTGAGCGCGCGAAATCCCGCCTGCCGTGCACGCACTCACGCGGACGGATGTGACCCATCACGGCATGCGTGGTTACAGCTTGCGAACCAACGGCGTGTCGATCTGTCGAGCTTCGACCCACGCGGTCTCTGGCGTCCGGTCCCATGTGATCCCAAGCAGGGATCAGGCGGCTACGCGTCTAAGCTCATCTGCTTGAGAGCGGCGCGCGGAAACTCAGCTTGACTGAGCGACGTTTCCAGAAATTGACATCGAAAGATTTCCCCTCTCCCAATGTGGATGGGAATCCGTGTTCGGAGACATACTACCGAGCCCATCTGCAACTGTCAAGTCGATTGTGCGATTGCATCGAGTGCAGATGGGTTTTCCAGCGACGAAAGGTCACCCAGATCCGCTTTTTCGAGATACCGGGCCCGGATGACTCGCCGCATGATCTTTGCATTACGGGTGCGAGGGAGATCGGTACAGAACCTCACTTCCTCGGGCAGAAGCGCCTTGCCGAGGTGGCGGCCGACTTCCTGGCGAATTTCCTCACGTAAGGTGTCGCTGGGAGTTCGGTCTCGCCGCAGGATGACGAACAGCGTGACAGTTTCACCCTTGACGTCGTGCGGGACGCCGATCGCAGCCGCTTCCTGCACGGCGGGATGGCTCACCGCGGCCGATTCGACCTCGGCGGGACCCACGCGCTTGCCAGCTACCTTGAGTGTGTCGTCGGAACGCCCCAGAATGTACCAAAAGCCGTCCTCGTCGACCATCGCCCAATCGCCATGGGTCCACGTCCCGGGAAACCGTGACCAGTACGTCTCTTCATACCGCTCGGGATCCTGCCAGAATCCACGTGTCATGCCAACCCACGGTTTTTTGACCACGAGTTCGCCCACCGAGCCACGAACCGAATGGCCCTGCTCATCGAAGACATCCGCTGCCATGCCTGGTACCGGTGTCGAGAACGACGTAGGGCGCAGCGGCAAAATGGTATTGCAGCCGAGAATGCCTCCCGAGGTCTCGGTGCCACCCGAGTAATTGATGATCGGACATGTACTGTTCCCAATGTGCTGGAAGTACCAGATCCACGGGTCCGGGTTCCACGGCTCCCCGGATCCACCTAACACCCGCAACGACGTGAGGTCGTGTTTACGGGGCCACTCTTCGCCGTGCGGCATCAAAGCTCGGATCACGGTTGGTGATATGCCGAGCACCGAAAGTCGGTGACGGTCGACCATTCGCCAAATACGGTCCGGCTCCGGGTAGTCCGGCGTCCCGTCATACAAAAACAAGGTTGCGCCCAACATCAGCGTTCCCATGATCGCCCAGGGGCCCATCATCCATCCGAGGTCGGTCAGCCAGAAGAGCGTATCGCTGCCGTGAACGTCAAAACAGTGGGCCATGTCCTGCGCGGCTTTGATCGGGAACCCGGTGTGGATATGGAATGTTCCCTTGGGACGGCCCGTGGTTCCCGACGTGTAGATGATCATGAACGGGTCGTCTGCCTCGGTTTGTTCCGTTGCCAAATCGCCTTTCTGCCTCTCCACCAACTCGGCCCAGTGGACATCTCGCCCTTCGGTCCATGGCATCTCTCGACTCACCCGCGTACACACCAGCACGTGATCGATAGAAGGAGCCAGATCCACCGCGCGATCGGCCGTAGCCTTCATCTCGATCTTTCTGCCGCGTCGGTAGAAGGCATCAGCCGTGATCAACAGCTTCGCTTCGGCATCGCGCAATCGCAACGCCACGGCATCCGGTCCGTAACCGGAAAACGTCGGGATGTAAATCGCGCCGATCTTGGAACAGGCGAGCGTGGCGACCACAGTCTCGAGCACCATCGGCATGAAGATACCGACGCGATCGCCCTTTTCGATGCCCAGTTCGCGCAGTCCGGCCGCCAGGCGATTGACCTCGTGCTGGAGTTCCCGGTAGGTGAGGCCGCGTACGGCCCCTTCTTCCCCTTCCCACCTGACGGCCATGTGAGCGCTGCGGACGCCGGCGGCGTGCCGGTCTACGGCATTCGCCACATAGTTAAACCTGCCGCCGGTAAACCACTGCGGCCATGCCGGTCCATGCGACGAGTCGAGTATTCGCTCGTACGGTCGAAACCATTCGAGTTCGAGTTCGTCCTGCACCACGGTCTCCCAGAACCATGCGGGATCGTCGATCGACCGCGCGTAGAACTGGTCGTACCGAGCGATGCCGTGGTGACGCATGAGGCGGAGCACTCTGCTCTGTTCGATATACTCTTGGCCCGGCTGCCAGGTGATGTCCGGCTTCGTCTCAGTCGGCACGGGAAACGCTCCTTCCGGGAGTGGCATATACCGACGGTACCACGGCTACCTCGTCACCGAGGGACGATGCACACTATGCCGCAAGGACGGAGCCGTCTGCGGTCGCAACGATCCGGTTTGGTCGTGGAGTTGGGCGACCGTTACTGTAAACGGGGTGAATGAGAATGAACATAAGTGTAGGCATCGTGGGGCTTCCGGGTGTAGGGAAGACTCTGCTCTTTAACGCGTTGACCAGAAAAAGTACAACCAGCGGCCGATCGACCACGGCTACTTTGCCCGTTCCTGACGAGCGTCTCGACACGCTTGCGCGGATGTATAAGCCGAAGAGAGTCGTGCCGACGGGTGTCCAGATGGTGGATGTCGCCGGCCTCGTCAAGGGTGGATCGAAAGACGGCGGACTGGGTGGCCAGTTCCTGGGACAGTTGCAGTCGGTCAATTCTCTGGCTATCGTTGTGCGCTGTTACGATCGGCCCGATATAGGTTTTGGCCCCGACACAGCGCAGCCGTTGAGCGATCTCGAGGGAATCATCCTCGAATTGCAGCTCTCTGACCTGGCACGGGTCGACAAACGACTCGAACGTACCTCGAAGGCCGCGCGATCGCGAGATCCGCAGGCCCAACGCGAGGAGCAAGCCTTGTTGGCGCTGCGGGAGGCACTGGACGCCGGACGCTCCGCCCGAAGTGTCGAGCTGTCGGACACGGATTTACAGAGCCTCAAGGATCTGGCTCTGACCACGCTCAAACCGTTCATCATCGTCGCCAATGTCTCGGAGGAGGATCTCTCGATCCTGTATAACCCGGCTGCCGAGGATTCAAGCGGCATCCGAGAAATGATTGCTTCAATTGAAGCTGCGGCGCAGCAATACGATGCTGAAGTGGCAGTTGTGAGCGCGTTGCTGGAGTCGGAACTTGCAGAACTGGAGTCGGAGGATGCCATGGAATACCTGGCAAGTATTGGTGTGGCGGACACCGGCCTGTCTCGGTTTATCACGGCAGCATACCGGGAGTTGGGCGTATTGACCTTCTTAACGGCTGGGACACCGGAAGTTCGAGCCTGGACGGTCCGCAAGGGTGCGAAGGCTCCGGAAGCAGCGGGTGTCATTCACTCAGATATTGAGCGAGGCTTCATCAGAATCGAAGTCACCCCGTTTGACCAACTCGTCGAGGCGGGGAGCGAGGCGAAAGCGAAGGAATTCGGCTACACGCGGGTCGAAGGCAAAGAG
>DAINCT010000305.1:0-5290 GCA_036732245.1 Chloroflexota bacterium
GAAGCACGTCACGCCCCACGTCCTGCGTCATTCGGCCGCCATGCGGTTGCTGCAGTCGGCGATGTTGGTGGGCGTTCCTGGCAGATGATTCGAAGTAATGGTTACAAACCGCTTGTCGTCGTAGCGTTCGAACCCACCATTCTTACGTGGACCCGGCGGCAGCACGCCGCGGCCAATCACGCGGAGCCCCGTACCCGAAGGCGAGACCTCGGTGTATGTGTCGCATAACAGAACGGCGGCCTCGGCTTCCGGCGTGATCTGGCCGGTTTCGGGGTCACGACAGTGGTCAATGTCACCCCCCCAGAACGGATCGCCCTCTGTCAGTACGAAGCCTACACCGTCATGGCCATGCTGCAAGCAGGCCAGGCGTACCTGGGCATATGAGCCCCAGGTGGTCGGGTCACTGACCGAAGCCCGCTGCCCGGTCTTGGGATCGTAGGGCACCTTGGCGGGCTTGGCGCTGCCGGGGCGAGCCTCCGACCGCCAGGTGACGAATTGTTGATATTGAGCAAGTTCTGCAATCCCGCCGAATGGCGGGGATGCGAGGCGAGCATCTCGCGGTGGACCATCTAGGGCGGCGAATGATGTGCGGGTCACTGCGTGTGCCTTTCTTGCCAAACGCTAGACAAGCATTCGAGGCGCGGCCGAACAAGGAAGAGGCGACCTGCCGTCGTGGGCTGGGTGATGCGGGTCTGTTGGTGGCGCTAGAGAGTAAGGTTTCCGGTGTATAGGCGCCGCCCGTCCATGAGGCGGCCCATGCCATGCTCGCAAGATGCTACTGTGGACTGCTTTGCGCGTCGAACGGCGGACGAAGGGTACACGTCAATGAGGCCGGTGCACTGGAGCACAGCATTGCTTTTCGCAGGGCGGGCCTCACCCCACCACACGTGCACTGTGACGGTAGAGATGCCTTCTAGCGGCTGCGGCCCAGAGTAGAGGCGGTGGGTTAAGTCAGCATTTCGGGTGGGTGGTTTATGGCACTGTGCAGATGCGAGGCCTGCACCTTTACGATCGCTGGGCTCTCGTCTATTGCCTTCACGACTTTAGCTCGTGGTCCAGGTGCTCTAGGACGAGACCGACCCACGCCCGCAATGGCCAATCCGGATTGCCGCTGCGAAAATCTGACAAGGTAATCTCTGCGGTCGAGGCGAGATACCTGCTCACCGTCCAGCTAAGCTTCTTCAGCCACCGCCGCATCGCTCCCGGCGTAACGGGTTCTCCCCACGGCGGCAGCCGCACCCCGCGTTCACTCGCGAGCTTTCTCCAGGTGGGTTCGTCGAGAAAGTCCCGTCGCAGCCGCGATGCCTTCCGGCGAGCCGCGTTCGCGGCTCGCGCCGTAGCAGCTTTGCTCCGAACGGCAGCAAGCCTGGTATTTCGTTCTTCTTCGGTCGTCACCGCGGGATTCTGTTGTTTCGCTGTGCACCTGGACTTACAACTTGCGTTGTCAAGCCGTCCATCAATATCGCGATTCGGGACGCTGTGTGGCACCGGAGGCGGCGCCGTTCTGTCGCTCTGCCACGACGATGATGTCCCTGCCGCAATTTCCCGCGGAAGGTACGGCCATCGATCCTCGCGACGAACGGAGCAACCGGTACTTGGGCCTGCGGATGATCTGCAAGGTTTTCTCATGGCTAGTTAATCCTTCATTACTGCCGTAGTCACGGCACCACCATTTCAGACGTTCCACGGGAATGTACGGTAAAGATTCACAACGGTGTCAGCGTGATCCCCTACATCTTCCTGAATGCAACTAAATCACTATTATTGTTCCATGACTGCGATACCCACTTCTTTAGACGGCGTAATGCTATTGGAATCGGATACAGGAGTAGTTATAGCGACGAGCGAGGCGACCCATGCTTTCAGGGCTTCTACTGGGATGCGTCGCTTCCCACGCGATCTGAGCTGAATGCTCGGAATGTCACCGGAGACAACACGTGCAGCGAACTCGTTATAAGACATACGACACAAGCGTGCGGCTTCCTCCATCGTGTAGACAAGGGGTTCATAGTCGATATGGTTCATCGTCATCATTACCTTAAATCGTTCATGTTCTCGCTATATTCTTCCACGTTCGTACACCGTTGTCCCGAATTAGGGCTCATCAGTTCTCAACGCAGTTACTTAGCTTGGTAGCAACGGATGTCCGTGACCGTTGGCAGGGCAATATCGGGTACGGGATCCCGGCCGCTCCCCTGACTATGCATCGCCTGCAGCACTCGGCTGCCTTGCAACAAACTGGTAGAGGCTCTGAACTGGGATTAATCGTGCCGCACCCAGGCGGATGGACTCAATTTCCCCCGCCTTGAGCAATTCGTATAGAAAGCTTCTCGATATACCAAGTAACTTCGCCGCCTCGGTCGGTCGGACCGCGATCTTATCCATAGGCGTCTCCTAATGAACACACAAAAACCGATGTGCTCACAGCGTACGGGCTCATGCCTGCCAAGTCAGGCCGAACTCGCTCGAAGTAGATCGAAATGGGCCGAATTGGTGAGAGTTATTTCTCTGGTACGGAAATAAGAGAAGCCCAACGGAGGATCACCGCTGGGCGGTCAAGCAGGTGGGTCGGGTACCCGGCCGTGTGGCGTTGCAGCATGTCCTTTAGCTGTGTCCTCGTGGAGCACCCCATGTCGCCCACCACTTCTTCCCAGCTCGGAGCTTTGCCCCTTCGCTCCTTCGCCGCTTCGCAATGCCGGACGTACCCGGCGCAGAACTGGCAGGTTTCCAAGTGCGTGAGATCATCCGGTGGTCCCGATGGTCGTGGCTGTCGTCGCTCACCGTGCGTATGGGCCTTCGTCAGGGCGTGCCCAAAGGTCGGAGGGTTGTAGTCGCTCGGCATAGCGGGGCGGGCTTCCTCGTCAAGCGGTACCGTTACCCCGTCGTCATCATGCCAGCGTCGGCTTATCTCGCCGGCATTGAGCCGATCCGAGAAGAGGAAGCGCGACCCCCCATCCTTTGCCATTTTGAAGGCGCTGTAACAGTGTGGGCATACCTGATGAATCTGGGTTTGGCCGGATCGGTCGGTCCAAGTGATGGGGGTCTGGGTTACTTCGCTGGTCAGTTCGTTGCAGCACGGGCAGCGCACCTGCCGAGACGGTAATTCCCCCGATTGTGCGCCAGTCGGAGGCGTTGTCATAGCGAGGTTGCTCCTCTTCGCCGCTTGCTCGCTGCCTGGTTGGCCGTCGCTGCGAGGCACTGCTGGGGCCGGTATTTCGCCCAATTATTCTACGCGCCTGGCGCCGATATATGAACATCCGTTCATGTAACGAACACTGTGTTGCTATGTACCAACCGATATTCTGTACCAACCTGTGTACCAACCGGCATGGACTTTTGTGGATGGCGATGTACAATTTGGAGCAAGACCACGCGTGCATGGACGCCTGTGGACGGGCCTCACGTCATTCGTAATGAGCGGGTCGGGGGTTCGAGTCCCTTCTTCGGCTCCATGATTTAGGCGTGAAGCCCGCCAATTCTGGCGGGCTGTGCTTTGACCGCCGCGCATATGTGTCAGCGCGGAGCAACACCTTGTGGGGCTCCGCGCTGACAGTCGCTACTGCGCTCAAGCGCTTAGCGCCTCTTCCAACGCCCGTGCACGTGTCACCCAGCCGGTCATGCCGAGGGATCGGAACTGCGCCCCGGCCGCGCCCAGCAGCGACCCGATACGGGTGAGGTCCGGCGAGCCCGCCCGTTGGAGCGCGAGCGCCTCGTCGTAGTCCACGGTCGCACGCAGCGGGCGGCAGCCCTGTGTTTCCAGCTCCTCCCGGGCCCGCTTGAACCACCCCTGCGCCTCTTCCATTCGACCTTGCAGGGCGGCCAGCCAGCCGAGCGAGAGCGCCCCGTTGCGCATCGGGTGGTGGAAGCCGGGGTCTACCACTCCCCGTTTAATGTTCTGCTCGATCGTCTCGATGTGATCGGTCCGCCCCAGCAGCCAGAGCGATGCGGCCATGCTGCACGCGAGCGACTGATAGTTGCCGACACCCACCGGTGCGCGATCCAATGCCGGCAGTACAGCAGGGAACAGCGCCAGCGCCTCATCCGCTCGGCCGAGGCGCGCCAGTGCGGCCATAGTCAGTGCGCCGACGACAGCCTGTACCCAGGCGCGCTCGGGCGCTCCGTCCGCCATCGATGACTGCAATTCCGCCAGCCATACCTCCCAGCCGACGTCGAGCATCAGGCAACGTTCAGCCCGGTACCCGCCGAGCTGGATCGCTGCGTTGCTGACGCCGGGGACACGCTTGCTCAACGCCACTCCCCGTGCATAGGCGCTTTCGGCTGCGCCCAGGTGGCCGAGCACGAGTTGGCAGCGGGCGACTTGGGCAAGGTTTGCCCCCGCCTCGTTGATCCGTCCCTCTGCCTCGTTTCGGGCAGCGAGGGCCTCCCAGATAGCCAGCGCCTCGCGGTACTCCCCGAGCAAGAATGTCTTTATTACGGAGAGCTGGAAATCGTCGCCCGCACGCTCCAGCACCGGGAGGCGGAGCCGGATCCCCGCCGCCGACGCATACGGCCGGTAGAGATTCATGACCCCCACATCCACCGGCTGGCCATCCGTTATTTGCCACACGGCCTCCCGTTCGGGCGTCGCCACGACTAGGCCGATGTAGGCGGGATCCTCAGCGTCGCGGCGGTCGAGATCCAACGTCTTGAAGTACGCCCAGGGCACGTCCCGCCGGTCGCCCGCGTAGCGCAGACCGTCCGCGGCCAGGCTCCACGCTGCGCGGACGCTCCCCGCCTGACCGAGTGCGACCGCCACGTCGCGAAGATAAATTGCCGCGGCTGTGTCGCCTTCGTCCGCCGCGATCAGCGCCGCGGCGTGACGGGCGGTGGAGGCCGCTTCTTCAAACTCCAGCAGCCAGGCGAGCGCCAGCGCCAACCGCGCGAGTAGGCGGGCGCGGCGGGGGTCCCCCTCCGGTAGCAACTCCAGCGCCCAGCGGAGCATGGTGACGGTTTGTTCCCAGGCCGCCCGCGCCTCCGCCCGCTCCGCGGCGAGCAGGGCATAGCGTACGCCGCGCTCGGCGCCTGCTATCGCCGCGGACTCGTGGTAGTGGTAGGCGAGGTCGTCGACCACGGTCGCCACCCGCGCCCCCGCCGGCCCGGCCGGCTCACCCTGGAACGCGTCCGCCGTTCCCGTGTCGCCGGACCCGCCTTCGCCCCCGGATGCTCCCATGTAGACCCGCTCCAGCGCCTCGGCGATCTGGCGGTGCAACCGCACGCGGCGGCTGGCCGAGAGCTCGTCGTAGAGCGTGCGGCGAATCAGGGCGTGGACAAAGTCATATGTTTCGCTGCG
>DAINCT010000306.1:0-5232 GCA_036732245.1 Chloroflexota bacterium
CCGATGGTGACCGTCGAGCGCCATCGCGTAGTAATTCTTTCCTGGCATCCAGAAATCTCGGTTGAACCGTACTTTCAGATCCGCGGCTCTGCCGGCGAGACGATGCCCTTCATTCGCCATGCCCTCCGACGCGGGCATCGCGGCATACAATTCGGCCCACAAATACAGTGCTCGGTAGAGGTCGCCTTGCACTTCGGCCAGACTGACCGGGTGATCGGTGACCATCGTGCCGTCGGCGTACATAACCGCCGTGGAACTATCTTTCCACCCCTGGTTGAATAAACCGACCGTCAGTGCGGCTGAACTTGCCTTTGGAGGCGTGTGGGCCTGGTACTGCACGTAGCCCGAGCCGTCAATATCGCCGTAACGTTCGATCCATTCCCACGCAGCGTCAAGATTCGGCTTCAGTTCGTGATACAGCGACAGATCGCTGGTCCAGCGCACGTACTCCCCGGCCAGAACGAGAAATAAGACCGTGGAATCGACCGAGCCGTAGAACAAACCAAAAGGCACCTCTTTCAGGCGAGCAAGCTCGCCTGTGTGCATCTCATGCATGATCTTGCCCGGCTGCTCGTAGTTCCATGGATTGACCACTTTACCCTGACGCGCGGCCAGGAACCGGAGAACATTGCGGGCGATCTGGTGGTTCCAGATCAGCGTTTCCAACCCGGTGATGAGCGAGTCTCGCCCAAAGGGGACCGCGAACCGTGGCAGACCGGCGGCGGGCACCCACGCATCCTCGAATTCCGTCAGCAAAACCTCGATATCGTCGATGCTGCGAGTAATGATCGCCTCGAAGGTGGCATTGCTGGTGGTAATCACAGTGCATGCGTCAAACCAGTCAGGTTTCGGGGTCCGTGCCACGTGCGGCTGAGGTTGCAGGCTCACACCTTCGGGCGCTTCCTCCACCAAATAGATTTCGAGCATGATGGGCAGGCGCTGTCCTCGTTCGAGCCGTATGTCGAATAGCATCCGCCCGTCTTCGAAACTCGCCATATCCGGCTTTACCTCAACTCGGGTTTTCCTCGTCACCTGATCGAGGCCCAGGTATTGCAGCTCGATATGGTTGTTGGTAAATTGCACCGGCAGGGTCTCGCCCCGTTTCAGTCGCTTCACGCCGCGTGCCTCGAATGAATCGAAAAAGTCGCTACCGACCGTGACCTCGAATTCGAATTGAATCGAATGTAGCGACCAATTGACCAGACTGAGCTCGATTTGCACGGCATCGTCGGCGATCGAGTTCCGCTGTAGTAGACCGATGGCCCGGGCGGGGATGTCCCCAAGTTCCGCGTTGGTATGCAAATACGAGGCTTGAAACAGGATCTCTTCGCTGGAACCGAGCAGGACGGGAGCCTGTCCTCCAATGCAGACGTGGAACGTGCTGAGATACCGGGTGTCCGCCAAAAACAGGCCCTGGCTCGCACTCGACGACGGATCCATGGAACCGTCCTCGTTGGTCGCTACCACCACCGGGCCACGCTTGATGATTCGACGATGTTGCACCCTTGCTCTCCTCGCCAGGCAGATGCCTTAAGGGTATAAGCTCTCACCCTTTCGCCATAGGTAGATGGCTTGAGTCGGACATTCGCATGCCGCGGCGAGGAGACTCTCCTCGCTCTCGTCCCTCGTATTGAGAACCACGGCCTTCATGCTCTCGTCAAGTCCGAACGCACGCGGAGCCAGGACGAAACACGGACCGCTGCCCACGCATAGCGACCGGTCGACGGTCGCTTCTACGTCGTGCGTCTCGCTCACCTCGTCCCCGCCTTTCGGGTTGCCCTCTGCAGAATTCAGTCCGTAGTATGGTGAGTCGATGACGTACAGATTTTTCAAGCGAACCGGCCATTGACCCGCAATGCCGTACTCGGCGGGGGTGCACTCGGACTCACGGCTGCGCTGCGACTCGCCCAACGAGGCGAAGACGTGGTGCTGTACGAACGAGAGCCCGTGCCCGGTGGTCTGGCGGCCGGTTTCAGGATCGGGCCGTCGTACCTGGAGAAGTTCTACCACCATCTCTTCCGGTCCGACACCAACGCCATCGCGATGATCCAGGAACTCGGACTGGGCGACAGGTTGGTCTGGCCACGTCCTGTAACGAGTACCTTGATCGGCGGTCGGCCACAGCAACTCGATTCGGCCTTGAGCTTGTTGCGATTCTCGCCCTTGCCTTTCCTGGATCGGCTACGTCTCGGGTTCGCGCTGCTTTATTTACGACGTGAGCCCAACTATCACCGGCTGGAGCACACCACCGCCGAAGCGTGGATACGCCGCTACATGGGCGAGCGTGTTTTCGAAGTGCTGTGGCGACCTCTACTCCGCTCCAAGTTTGGTGATCGCGCATCCGAGATCGCAATGCCCTGGTTCTGGGCCAGAACGCATTTCCGTAGCACGTCACTGGGGTATCTTCGCGGCGGTTTTCAACAGTTATACGACTCTCTGGTCGCCGCCATTGAGCAACGCGGGGGCGTGACCTGTTTCGCGACCGAAGTGCAAGCCATCATTCCTCATGACGACGGAACGCTGACGGTCCGAACGTCCGCCGGCGAGGAGCGATTCGATCGCGTCATCTCAACCCTGCCGACCAAGCTCACGATTAACTTGACTCAAGAATTGCAAGGTGAGTATGACCGGCAATATGGAACGCTGCAATCATACGGAGCTCATTGCGCCATCCTGATGCTCGATCGGCCGCTCACCGACATTTATTGGTTGAACGTCAACGATCCGGGATATCCGTTTCTCGCACTCGTGGAACACACGAATTACATGCCGCCTGAAGACTACGACGGCAAGCGCATCGTGTACCTGGGGAATTACCTTCCGATGTCTGACGAGTTGTTTTCACTCTCTCCGGAAGACATTTTGGCGCGATACATTCCTGCTCTCAAGCGGGTGAATCCGAACTTCGACGAGAGCTGGATTACCGAGTACAAGATGTTCAAGGCACCGTTCGCTCAGCCCATCGTCACGCTCGGATATGCCGATCGGTTGCCCTCGCACCAGACTCCGATCACCAACCTCTACCTGGCGAATATGTCGCAGGTGTACCCTCAGGATCGAGGCCAAAATTACAGCATCGCCATGGCAGAAGATCTAGTCCGGAGTCTGCCTGTTTCGACCCCCCGTTCATGACCGCTTCTCCCGTCTACGACCCGTTGCAGTTCGAGCGCGTACACATCCGAACGGATGAAGCGCTCCGGGCAATTGCCCCGCGTTTCGAAACGGCCGACGCCCTCGGCATTGATATCGAAATGGGCCAACACGTGGAGCGCCGGCCCGGAGGAATACAGGAGTGGACCCATATCCTGGCATTGATTCAGATCGCGTCAGAGAGGTTGAGCGTCCTTATCGATCCCCTCAGGTGTCACGACCTGTCTCCACTTCGCCCGTTGCTCGCCGGGAGCACGCGCAAGGTCTTTCTCGGTGGCGGGCAGGATTCTGCTCTGTTGGAGACGGCCGGAATCCCGGCTCACAATATTGTGGATGTGGGCGAGATCGCACTTGCTGTCTTTGGGCGTCGTGAAGATGGAATGGCCGCACTCGCTCGGCGGATATTTGATTTGAGCCTCGACAAATCGGTCCGGCGCACGGACTGGATGCAGCGGCCACTCAATCCGGCGCTGCTGGCTTACGCGTATCGCGATGCTGAACTCACTCTCCTGATCTACCGTTGGTTTCAAGCACACTATCCGGAGGCGGTTGATCTGCACGAGCGTACGCACCTCGACGCCCGACTGTCGGATGAGGTCGCGCCGTGGATCAACGCCGCCCTGTCCGGCAGTCGCTCGGGACCCGATCCACTCGCCGTCGTCATGGAGCACGGTTTCGACCCGGCACGCGATCGAGAAGTACTCACCGAGGACATGCGACTCGCCCTGGCCGAAACGACCGCTCCGCGACTCATCAACAAGCTCGTGCGCGTCGCTTCGGACGTCGGCCTCTCCGATCTTGTGCCCGAATTCATCGCGCTTACCAGCTCGCAGTCGTCGCTGATCCGAACCGCGTCCGCTCGCGCCATCGGGATTCTGGCGACACCGGAAAGCGGTGAGGAAACTCTCTTGAAGCTCAAAGACGATCCGATTGCCGAGGTTAAATCGGCAGCCGATGCCGCTCTCAAAGACCTGCGTGCGCCCCGGAAAGCCGAGACGCCGGAGGAACCGGACGAGGATGAGCCGTCCCTCGATCCCGAGGCAATGTCGGCTCTGCAAAGCCTCATGCAGTCGATGCAGGTCGACGAGGCATAGATCAAGCTCCGGCCACCTCTTGCCCCTGGTACTGCAGTTGGTAGAGTCGGTGGTAGAACCCACCGTGCCTGAGTAGGTCCTCATGACTTCCTTCTTCCACCAGACGTCCCTTGTGCAGCACCAGGATGCGATCGACATGGCGAATGGTGAAGAGGCGGTGGGCGATGATGATGCTGGTACGGCCTCTCATCAGGCGCTCCAGCGCATCCTGAATCAGCGCCTCGGTTTCGGTGTCCACACTCGAGGTCGCCTCGTCCAGCACCAGCAATACCTCGGGGTCGAAGGCAATGGCGCGTGCAAAGGCGACGAGCTGTCGTTGCCCCGATGAGAAGTTCGCTCCTCGTTCCCGCACGATGTGATCGTACCCGTCGGCCAACCGCTCAATGAATTTGTCGGCATTGACGAACACCGCCGCATCGCGCACCTGCTCGTCGGTGATGCCGGCGTTATGTAAGCGGATATTGCTGGTGATCGTGCCGGAAAAGAGCACCGCATCCTGCAGCACGGTGCCGATGTGTTTCCTCACGTCGGCGCGTTTCATTTCCCGAATGTCGACCCCGTCCAGCAGAATGTGACCCTGCTGGATGTCATAGAAGCGCGACAGGATACTGATGAGCGAGGTCTTTCCAGCGCCGGTGGCACCGACAATCGCCACGCTCTCACCGGACCGGATATGGAACGAAACGTCATTCAGAACCGGGTGGGCAGGATCGTATCCAAACGTGACGTGGCGGAATTCGATGTCGCCCTGGACCCGGTCAAGGTGCTTCGTGCGTACCGGATCGGGTGGTTCCTGTTCTTCGTCGAGCAGTCCAAAGATGCGCTCGGATGCGGCCATCGCGGACTGCAAAATTGTGTACTTTTCGGCCAGATCGCGAATCGGCTGGAAGGCTCGATCGGTGTACTGGATCGCCGCCACGAGCGAGCCCAGCGTGAAAGCAGATCCCCAATGCGACATGATGCCTTCTCCTCCGACTCCAAGCAGCAG
>DAINCT010000307.1:0-5227 GCA_036732245.1 Chloroflexota bacterium
CGACACCCGCCTGATGCGGGTAGATGACCGTCTGGGTGCCGAGCGTCGGGTGAGCGAAACGCTCCTTGATGAAATTCCTGACGCCCGATTTGTCTATGGAGAACTTGGGGACTGCCGTGTATTCGGCTGGACCCAGCGTAAAGACCTCGTCGCCCGGCGCGGCTGTTCTGTTCGGCGCGAACAGCGTCAACCGAAAGACATTACTGGAATCATATCGGTAGCGGAGGACGAACCCGGCTTTGGCTGCCACAGCGACCATCGCGGGGAATAGCCGCATCTTGGGCTGAGTCCAGGTGTTCATGTTGTAGCCGGGGGACGCCGGGCAGTAGAGCGTTACGACCGAGGTTCCAAGGTTGTCGTCCAGCATCGACTGGAGGACGGTCTCCATCGCTATCCCGCCGACCGAGCCGTACTGGCGCTCGGTTGCGATTTGGAAATCAAGAGGCACGGCTTCCTCCCCTCTCCCCGTGACGGTTATTTCGTCGTCACCGACATTGATTACATCGACCCGGCCTTGCCCCAGTTCTTTCCAGTCTGTCCCGGTCGGGGGGTAGCCGTAGGGCATCGTCGCAGTGTCAATGGCCCACCGGCGCCACACATCCAGCTTGGTCGCATAGCTGCCGGTCGTCAGATTGATCGCCGACGAAGCCATGAATGGAGACAGCGAGAGCGTACCCGCACATCGCAGGAGCCGGAGGTTTAACGTCTGGGTATTGTTGTCCTGATCCTCGGCCAGAGTTGAGCCGTTGAAGAAGTCAGGGCCGAGGAGACCGTCCGAGTAGTTGACAAACGCCCCGGTGGAGTCGGTGATACGAACGCGCGCGTAGCACTTTGGCGCCTGCCCCGCGACGTTCGCACGTTCGGCCGAGGTGATCGTGCGACTCATATGCAGGACAGCTTATGGGAGAGCCGCTTCAGCAGACGCTCGATCTCTTTACATTCGGGCTCAGTCTGCGGAATCCATTTGGCGACCGCTTCAATCTGTCGGCCGATCTCTTCGACATAGCAGCGGGCGCAGGGTAGCTCTCGGACGTGTATCGGGCAGGGCGTAGGTGAGTTAGTCATTGGTGGTGAAGTTGGAAGATGCGTACGTCGCCATCGGAACTTCTCAGTGTCTTGTGTGGGTTTCGCATTACATGAACAGCTCGTGAACCGTTATGGTGGCGACGATATTTCCGAGGCCGTTGTTAGCGAATCCCATAATCACGGCATCGAGGCGATCGGGTGAACGGCCGAGTGTTTTCCGGATCAAATCCTTTCCTACGATCTGGATGCTCCCGTTGGGCGCAAGCTGCCATTCGCAAGCAAGCGCCTCCTCCTCAAGCAGAGGATCACGCGGGAGTGCGATCCGGTTATTCTCCAGAAGCTCTCGGAGTTTCCAGTGAGCAGCGGCCCGCATGTTCAGATAGCGTTTTCTATCGAGGGGCTTGCTTGAGCCAAGGAAGGGAGTGACACCCCAGCCCTTTCGGCGAAGCCCGTCAGTCACGCCGCCGCCAACGCCATTATCGTCGACCACGATCTTGGGCCGACCGTTCAGATGCAAGAATTTCGGATGAGTGTATCGCGTGGTCAGGCGTTCACCGTGGGCAATTATTTTGTCGACCGATTCGTCGGTACTTGCACCGCGCCACGTTACCAGTTCCTCGACGACAGGCCCGCGGACAACAGCGAGCACCGAACTATCTGGCCCGAACCGCGCAACGTCGACGGCCAGCACGAGACGATGATTCCACGAGGCGGCTTCAAGCTCCTTCGACTCGTAACGATCGAACGCCGCCCGTAGCCACGCCCTCTTGAGCAAGCCCTCGACATTCTCCTCGGGGAACCTGGCCAGAACGCGGGATGCGTAGATGCTGGACGACTCGCCGTATTCGTCGCGCATTGAATTGATCCACTGGCGCGAGACGGCGCCCGGTATTTCCTCGCGCCCACTGATTACGTTCGGATGTTCGTCTGCGCGTATGGTGAGGACTGACCAGTTGTCGCTCGTCGCTGCAGTGTAGAACTTGCCGCCCACACGAGTCGGATTGCCGTATACGAAAAACCGATTCTCCGGTCCCGTGCAGCACGCTTGCGCTGCTTCGTAGGACTCGTCCTCGATTCCCTGCCCTTCGGTGAAAGCGATCAGAAGACGGGGGTGATGGTATCCCGTCAACTTGTCCGCGTTGTCAGACGTAAACGCGATGATGCCCGAATCCTCAGTTACGCGAAGCTCCATCGAGTAGAGTTCGCCCGGCAAGTCGGGGCAAAGCGAGAATGCACGCCGTACTTCGCGCATCAGGATCTGTTTGACCTGACGCTCCGTTGGCCCCGACAATATCACTAGTCCGCGGCACGCATAGACCCACCAGAGCGCCATGCGGGCGGTCATCCAATCCTTTCCCAAACCGTTCGCAGTCACACAGACGACGCGCCCGTTATCGCGGACCCGCTCACACATCTCGATCTGCTTCTCCCACGGCTCACAGCGAAGAACCTCGTGCATGAATGCCGCAGGGTCTTTGGCGTACTTCGTGAAATCGAGTAGGCTGCGAGCTGCGTCGTGCTTCGCTACCAGCTCGCCAACCTCTGCCCGCAGTCGTCTCAGGTCTGGGTTCACGCGATCCTCGGCCGGGCGTGCTGTTTCTTCGCGGCGTCGAGTTGAGCCCGTAGCGTGGCGATCTCGCGCTGTAGGTCACGCTTCTGGAGCGAGGCCGTAAACGAGTTGACCAGGAAGCCAACCTCGTGAGCTGTGCGTGCGTCGATCACGCCAGTTACGGCCGCGTGCATAGCCCATGCAGACCAGCGCACCGCATCGTCGAGCGTCTTGGGTGGCCGGAGCATTCCCTCGGGGAGAATCGTCCTAGCCGTGACTCGAAGCTGTTGGCGGATGGCAACGCCCTTTGCC
Organism: Chloroflexota bacterium; assembly: GCA_036732245.1. Classification (GTDB taxonomy): domain Bacteria; phylum Chloroflexota; class UBA5177; order UBA5177; family UBA5177; genus JANWJD01. Next base: position 2,888 of record DAINCT010000307.1, read on the forward strand.
ACACCCGCGCGCATTTGCTCAGCGCGAGCGGGATCATGGGGTGCACATAATCCATCAGCCGACAGACCGAAGTTCACGCGGCAAGGCGACCCGTCCTTCTTGTGCCCGCGGCAGGTTGCGACGTTGGTGGTGTCCGTCATCGAGGCCACTTGTAGGCGAGTGAAGGACGTGCAAACAGAACCTCATAAGCCAACCGCTCAAGCGGGAAAGGCGCGGGCAGTCCGGTGAGGGGCGACGTGTACGGCATCGGCAAACCATCTTGGCCCGACGCTCTCGCCTCTGAGACCGTGAGCGTGGCCCTTCCGGTCGGGTCGCGTGGATCGGGCAGCACTACATCCTCGACAACCAAGTACAGAAGGAGCGTAGATACGAGCGCGGTCACGGAGTACGAGGTGTACTGTGGATTCTGCCGAATTATCCCATCAGCTTTCACGCTGAGGAACGCGGCCTTGGCCGGGGCTGTCACTGGGCGAGCGGCTGCACGCGCGAGAAGTTCTTGCAACGCCCGCCACCGCGTCTGATTGATCGCCCCAAGGTCCATACCGGCGCTGTGCAAGCGTAACTGCCAGACAGCCGCGTTCTCTGCCGGGGTAAATGGCGATGCTTCCTGTCCGGGTTGGAGTCCAACGTAGGGATTCCATCGACGGTCTGTGGGAACCATGCCCGCCACATAACCGCCCACAAAATCGCTCACGTAATCGGTCATCGTGGCAGGGGGTAGACTGTTGATATTCTGCCATCCTGCAACATGTGGCCGACGTGGTCTGCACAAGCATGGGTGTAGTCATCCGGTGTCGGGCCGTCGTTGATTTCAAATTCGGCATCCCTTCCGCACGGGGTGCCGCTGCCGATCGGGAGACCGACGCTATCGAAACTGGCTACGTGGCAGCAGTGTGGTTGCTTCGAGAGTGTTGGTTGGAGACTGTCCACCTGCAAGGCTCCGACGATCGCGTCCGCTTTCACTGTATCAGTCATTCCATCTCCACTAGTTCAGGTTTGCCGAGCAACGCCACCAGCGCGTTGCATAGTTCGCAGCGTTGCTCCCGCGTGCCGTCGGGGCGGGTGATGATCCGCTGGCGGGTGTGTCTGGGCACCGCTGGTAAGCACACCCGGCAAGGTGGCTTGGGGGCGAGTCCTTCCTTTTCCCGCTGGGTCACAGTCGGGTGAAGGTCTTCACGCGATTCCAGCTTCCCCCTCACGACGGGCTTGGCCGCGACAGTCCCGGCGACGGGAAGCCCACCGGGCCGCCTTGCCGACGTCCGTCGTGAGCGTACCGCGCCCCGCGCGGCGTACTCTTTTCGGATCGGTGTTGTCGGGACTGTCGTCGAGCCTGCGCCCCCCACTTGTGGCGATAGACCCACCCGTGGGGGTAGATCGGGCTCCACGCGGGCAGCAGGGCGGCAAGGGCGGCGTTTTAGCGTCACGATGCCTTCCCGAAAGAGCGAGCAATCGCCACAGCATCAAAACGCCCGTTTGATGCCTGTCTCTTGATCGGCAGATCACCGCGGCGGATACGTGGCGAGCCCTTCTTGCCGGCGTTCGGGATGGTGCCCTCAGCTACCAGATGACGAAGGCGGTCGGGGCTATAGCCCGACTCTCGCGCGGCGGCCGTCAGGTCCAGCGCGTCGTCAGCCACCGACCGCATGGCGGCGTCCAGGTCGTCCGCGTGAGTGCGGCACGCGCGGGCCATGGCGTCATTGCCGTAGCGATCTAGTAGCTCGGCGTCCTTCCGCCATTGCACAGCGAGCTCGGTAGGCGTCACGGGCGCACTCCATGACAGCGTGCGACCCCTGCTGGCACGTAACGACTTACGGGGATGTGTGCCCAGAACGTATCCCCGGTGGCGCGCTCGGCCGTACGTGCGTAGGGCGACGCGAGAGGTGATTGAGGCGAGGGGGTCGTAAGGACTCTCTCATCTGCACCCACCCCTGTCCCACACCCATTACATGGGGTGTGGAGACGGGACAGGGTCAGGGCTTGTCCGGTGTTACTCGCGTGGGACAGGTAGCGGACAGGGTCGGACAGCACCCAGCCAATCACAAGGGACAGGCTTACGGACTTTTCCACGGGACAGGGTCCGGGACAGGGTCTAAACGCCGTCATGCGCTCAACTCCAGCGCTGATTGGTTCGTGGCAGTCGGGTGGTAGGCGTGCTTTCCGTTCATGCCTAGATCAAGGACGGCTCCGCGTTGAAGGAGGCTGTTCAGAGCGTTGTCGGTATCCTTGGCTCGGCCACCTACGAGCTCTCTAAGGCGACTCATGGAAACGCCCCGGTTCTGCTCGATATGAATGAGCACGCGGGCATCAAGCGATAGCTGCGACCCACCAACCAGCTCGTAC
>DAINCT010000308.1:0-5221 GCA_036732245.1 Chloroflexota bacterium
CCGCCATGCACGGTGAGGTGGACGATCCCACCCAGTCCGTCGAGCACGTGCAGCGCGACATCTGGCGACGGTAGATCCCACACCCAGCCGGGGTACACGTCAGGTGGCCTGCGTCGGATCACAACGGAGCTCACGTCGAGCGACTCCCGCACCACCTCGCGTGCACGATCCAACAAGTCCTCTGATTCCCCCACGTCGACAAAACCACGCGACACGATGTCCGGCCTGCTCGCGAGCTGCCCTGTCTGCTTGTCAACTGCGATGATCGCAACCACCATGCCGTCGCTCGCCAAATGTTTCCGGTCGCGGAGCACGACGTGGTCCACATCGCCGACTCCCATTCCATCCACGTAGACATGGTCGGCAGGAACGCGTCCCTGGACCTCCGCTCCCTCATCGTAAATCTCGAGAACGTCTCCATCCTCCATCACGAAGGTTCGTTCTTTGTCCATCCCAACGGCCTGCGCCAGCCGCGCATGCAGCGTAAGCATTCGGTATTCGCCGTGCAGCGGAACGAAATAGCGAGGCTTCGCCAGAGTCAGCATCAGCTTGAGCTCTTCCTGGGATGCGTGTCCACGCACGTGGATATTGGCGACGCGGTTGTAGAGCACCTGCGCGCCCATCTTGAAGAGATTGTCAACGACCCTGTTGACGAGCAGCTCGTTGCCCGGAATCGGCGACGCAGATACGACGACGGTGTCGCCGGCGACGATCTGCACCTGTCGGTGATCCCGGTTCGCCATCCTTGCCAGCGCCGAGGTCGGCTCTCCCTGACTTCCTGTTGTCATGATGGTGATCTGGTCACTCGGAAGGCTGCGCATTTCCTCGACGCGTCCAAGCGTCCCGTCCCTGCCGTTCAGATAGCCAAGCTCGAGCGCCATGGCGACGTTGTCGACCATGCTTCGCCCAATCACGAAGACTCTGCGTCCATAGAGGGCGGAAGCATCGATCACCTGCTGAATACGAGCGATCAGAGATGCGAACGAGGCCACTATTACACGGCCCTCTGCCGCCCCCATGATGTGCTCGAGCGATTCGCTGACCGTTTGTTCCGACGGGGTATATCCCGGTACCTCCGCGTAGGTCGAATCTGAGCACAAGAGCAGAACACCGTCGCTGCCAAGTTCGGCGATGCGGTTCAGGTCGGTGTGCTGACCCATCACGGGCGTGTGGTCCAGCTTGAAGTCACCGGTGTGAATGACGGGTCCGAGCGGAGTGTGCAATACAACGCCGGTAGCATCCGGAATGCTGTGCGCCACCCGGAAGAGCTCAACGGTAAACTGGCCGAGCGCGATCTGCTCGCCCGGTTCGAGTAGGCGTAGATCGCTCCGGCTGAGCAGGCGATGTTCGCGCAGCTTCACTGAAATGAGTCCAAGCGTCAGACGCGTGCAGTACACGGGAACGTTCAGCTCAGGAAGAATGTACGGTAAAGCGCCAATGTGATCCTCGTGCCCGTGAGTAATCACGATGGCTCGGATCTTCTCCTTCCGTTCGCGTAAGTAGGAGATGTCTGGTATGACGAGGTCAACGCCTAGCATTTCCTCTTTAGGGAACATGAGGCCGCAGTCGATGACGACAATGTCGTCCTCGAACTCGAAGACCATCATGTTCTTCCCGATTTCGCCAAGGCCGCCAAGTGGGATGACGCGAAGTCGCCCGTCACTCATCAATTAGGAAACCATCCTCAATTAGAAAACCATCGTCCGAACATCAGAGGAGGCGCATCTGTTGCTTGGCTTCAGGTTCGCTAGGGGGCGCCTCACGCTCTACCTGCTCGACCACGGCCGGGAGCTTCCGGAAGTCGTCCTCGATCAGGGACCGGTACCGCTGCTGGTGTAAGGCGGCGGCTGGATGAAACATGGGCATAACCGTCAGCCCGTGCGCTTTACGCGCCTGTCCGTGGATTCGCGAAATAGACTCCCCAGGGAAGTAGCGATTCATCGAGTAGCGCCCCAGCGTGACAACGAGGCGCGGTGCGATTGCCGCAAGCTGCTGATCGAGCCATCTCTGGCAGGCATCGATCTCTGGACCGAGCGGATCGCGATTGTTCGGGGGGCGGCACTTCACTACGTTTGTGATGAATACATCACCGCGCTGCAGCCCGGCCACGCCAAGCAACTCGTCCAGGAACTTCCCAGCTGGCCCCACGAACGGGCGTCCGGACTTGTCCTCGTAATACCCCGGCCCTTCACCAATCAGGAAGACCCTGGCGTTCGAAGGGCCCTCGCCGGGAACTGCCTGCGTGCGCGTCTGGCAGAGGCCGCAGTCGGGGCACGCACGAATGAGCCCGGCGAGCTCCTCCAGGTCAGGCATGGCAGATTGGCTCCCATCGGTGCCGCGCCCTGTCTGATGCGCAGACATGGCGATCCTACCATTCGGCCCAGCCATGGTCAATGAACACTATTAGTGCGGCAATAGTATTGATAGCTTATGCGCTGCGCCTGCGCTGTACGAGCCAGGCCAGAAGGACGCCGACGAAATAGAGAGCGATGATGGGTGCGGCAACCAGGGTCTGGGCGAGTGGACTGATCGCGGGGATGACGAACGCGGCGAACAGAAAACCGAGCACGATAGCGTAGCGCCACAGGTGAAGAAAACCGCGAGCACTGACAATGCCGAGCACGGCCAGCCCCATCATGACGAGCGGTGTCTCGAAGAACAGCCCGGTCCAGAGCACGAGATGTGTGACGAAATCGATGTATTTGCCTATCTTGATCTGCGGCGTTGCGAAGCTGCTTCCGAAATTAAGGAAGAATTTGAGCGCGGGTTCCAGCGCCACAAAGTAGGCAAATGCCACTCCCACCAAGAAGAAGAGGAAGGCCCCGAAGACGATCGGGAACACCCAGCGCCGCTCCTTCCTGGTCAGCGCTGGCGTCACGAACATGAAGATCTCGTAGAGGATGATGGGCATAGCAAGAATGATGCCCAGAAGCAGAGCGATCTCGAAATAGACCGAGACGTTCTCCATGGGCTCCGTGTAGATGGGCTTGAAGCCGGGATAGGCCGTCCGGCCGGGGCTGAGCAGGAACTGCAGCACCTTGGTCGTGAAGAAGAGGGAAAAGAGGGTTGTTGCCCCGATGCCGAAGGCGCTAACCACGAGCCGTGAGCGAAGCTCGGCGAGATGTTCGAAGAGCGTTAGAGGCTTGCCCCCCTCGATATCCTCTTCTTCTTCACGCCCTTCGAGCCGGGGTTGCGCGCTCATGTGCCCGGCTTGTAGTCGTCGACCCGCGTACGGAAGGGGGAATTCGTCCGAGGGACAACCTTGTCGGCGCCGGCTGCAGGAGCAGGCGGCGGCTCGTTGAGGCCCGCTACCGCCGACTGGGGTTTCCCGGCTACTCCCGGGGCCGCATCCCTAATTGAGTCGCCCACGTCCGTGGAGTGTTGCTGGATATCGGTACCGAGCGCGCGCAGGTCGTCCTGGACGCCGCTCAAGTGTTGCTGGATCTCCGCAAGCTCACCACTGAACTCACCTGTCACGTCAGAGGCGTAGGACCGTAGCTCGCGCACGAGCTTTCCCGCGCGCGCGGCCATCTCGGGCAGCCGCTCAGGACCGAACACGATCAACATGACGCCGAGTATCAAAATGAGGTTGAGAGGACCGATGCCGAACAAGTCCATGTCGCCTAACTCGCAAGGGGTGGAACCGCAATCACAAGCCGGTCCCTCTTCTCTCTACGGTCTACGCCTGATCTTCGATACCTCGGTCCTTGATGTAGTCCACCGCGTCTTGAACCGTGACAATCTTCTCGGCGTCCTCATCTGAGATCTCGACGGTCGTCTGCTCGCCGCTGAATTCCTCTTCGAGCGACATGATCAGCTCGACGAGATCCAACGAATCAGCGTTCAGATCGTCAACAAAGGATGCGCTCGGGACCACCTCTTCCTCTTCGACACCGAGTTGGTCGACGACGATCTTGCGCACTCGTTCGTACACTGTGGCCACTGTCGTCTGCCTCCGTAGATTCTGAAGTTGGCTTTGCGACGCGGGATGCATCTGGTCAGACAGGCGCGGCAGGGGCCTACCGGCTAAACGATGCAGTAATTGCGCCCAGGACCCCGTTCACGAAGCGCCGGGAGCCGTCGCTGCCATAGGCCTTCGCCAATTCAACCGCCTCGTTGACGGCGGCTCGGACAGGTGTCTCATCATTTTTCAGGATTTCGTAGAGTGCAAGCCGGAGCACGTTTCGGTCCACTGCGGCCACCTGATCGAGCGGAAAGGCCGGCGCGGCTTGAACGATGTACTCGTCTATCTCCCGCTGGCTTTCGAGAACCCCGCGCACCAGCGAGCGAGCGAACTCCGCTGTTTGCCGCTCTACCCGCTCGGCGAGGATGAGACGATCGAGCGCAACGCCAGCGTCATGATGCCCGACATCGGCCTCAAACAGCGCCTGGAGAGCCAACATGCGGGCTTTCCGACGTTCCGTCATCGCCTCATCCCATCGCCATGCCACCGTCGATTCGAATCACCTGTCCGGTGATGTACGCGGCGGCGTCGGAGGCCAGGAATGCGACAATTGGGGCTATCTCTTCGGCCGATGCAAATCGTCCCAGTGGGATTCGATCGAGCGCCATGGTCCGTTGCTGTTCGCCCACCTCGGCCGTCATGGCCGTCTCAACGAAACCGGGCGCAACAGCATTCGCCGTAATTCCACGACTCGCCACTTCGCGCGCCGTGGCCTTTGTGAGCCCGACCACGCCGGCCTTCGCCGCCGCATAGTTCGCCTGGCCCGCATTGCCAATCTCGCCGACGACGCTAGTGATATTGATGATTCGACCCCAGCGACGGCGGATCATCCCGCGAAGCACGGCTCGTGTCATCAGAAACGTGGACCTGAGATCGGTATTCAACACCGCGTCCCAATCCTCGTCCTTCATACGGATGAGCAAGTCATCACGGATAACGCCGGCATTGTTGACCAGTATGTCGACGCTTCCCAGCGCTTGCTGTGCCCCTGCAACCAACCGTCCGGCGTCTTCAGTGAGCGAAACGTCGGCCTGGACAACATGGCAGGGTCGTCCAAGCTTCCGAATCGCATCGGCGACATCGGTCGCTTCCGCAATGGACCGCCTGCAGTTTAACACAACGCCCGCGCCCGAAGCGGCGAGCCGGAGCGCGATCGCCCGGCCGATCCCGCGCGATCCGCCGGTCACGATTGCGTTGCGACCGGTGAGATCGATCAGGGGTTGCAGGCCCGACGTAGGCGATTCCACCATGGAATCT
>DAINCT010000309.1:0-5204 GCA_036732245.1 Chloroflexota bacterium
CTCCCTCACCTGGAACTGCGTCGGGTGGTATTACTCAGCATCGGGTACTGGAAGTATTCGCTCGTGGCGTTCCAGCATGGCGATAGTCGCCCCCACATCCACACAGTTGGCGTCGTGGACTCTCCTCGCGAAGGGAATTACACCCCTCACCGGAACTACTGTTTTCAGCGCGACCCCAAAGCGGCTAACTGTGAGCTTCAAGGCCGGCACAGGGAAGCAAGTGCCGGTCGGCATTACGAGTGCGGCAGTGGGCCGGGCCGGAGCATCCGGGAGTCTCTCATGTTTCTGAATCGATTCGTGCGCCAGCGACGCTCAGATGAGAGCGGTTCGGCGCTTGTGGTGGTTATCGGCGTCATGGCAGTTGGCCTCATTCTCACTACTCTGGCCCTGAACTCGGTGGTCCATGGGCTCGGATTCACGACGGCTACCCGTGCCGGCGTGCAATCGCAGGGGGGCGCGGAGGCGGGCCTCGCTGCAGCGAGAGCGGGTCTCTATCCCGACGCCACCAGCCACCTGAACAACTGCGCAACCCAGCCGACGTCGGCGACTTATGCTTCGTCGACTGCATCTACTCCGATTTATGCAGCGACAGTAGACCAATACGATGCCACGGGGTGGCATCTGGTTGCTTGCCCGACGGCATCGACAACCCAGGTTCGGATCACCTCCACCGGCACGGCGCAAGCTCGTGGGGTAGCCGGGCAAACGGCGGGGTACCACAGCAAGGTCGAGGCCGTTTTGAAGTGGCTCACCCCGGGGACAGTCCCTAGCGGGGTGGGGATGTATCTCTATGGCGGCGCAGCCGTCGAGGCCAATTCGAGTCTCGACCTGTCCGAGAGCACGAGCGCCGGCTTGATGATCAAGAACGGGGACTTGTACTGCAACAAGAACGGCACCGTGATCAACGGCAGCGTACTCGTGAACGGCAACCTGACATTCGCTGACAAGTGCAGCGTCAACGGAAGCGCCTGGGTGGCAAGCAGCGCAACCCTCGGGTCCGGTCTGATAGCGCACGATCTCACCGCTGGGAGCGTAAGCCCGAATCCCCCAGGGACCCACGTGGGCGGAACCTATACCCAAGGCGGCAGCCTGCCGGTCGTTCCCCAGTGGACCGACCTGGCATACACGCCGACGGACTGGCTTGACTCCACTGGGTCCCCCTTCGAGGTGAAACCGTTGGCTGGCTGTGCGCTCCCGAACGGCACCCTGGGCGGGACTGTCCTCGGCAAGCCGGTCATCATGAATGCCCTGGCCTGTACTGGCGGCCCGACTGTGACCAACAACACGACCGTGAAACTGACCAGCGACGTGGTTATCTTCGCGCAGCAGTTCAACTGGGACGTGAATTCCCTGGTGTTCCAATCCGCCACAACCGCCGAGCATCGAGTTTGGTTCATCACGCCGGATTATGTCGCGGACCACACACCATCGTGCCAAAGCACACTTGCAAGCCCAAACACGCAGGGTAACTTCACGATCAACAACGGCTTCGCCATCGACGCGAAGATCTCGGCCTTCCTGTACACGCCCTGCGCATTCGACGGCAAGAACGGCTTCACTTGGCACGGACAGATCTACTCAGGCCAATACAGCTATGTCGAGAACAACCCGAGCTTCACTTTCGTGCCGATGGGTGTCGCGGGTGCTGACCTGGGCACGGGCCTCAGTACCTCGCCCATCCCCTATCCGAAGCCGGGCGCAGTGGTTTCTATTCGCGACCTGAGCGGTCCGTAGGATGCCTGCCATTCTTGTCGGGGGCCTGGGGCTCCTCATCGGTTCCTTTTTGAACGTCGTGATCTTCCGAGTGCCCGCCGGGCGTTCGCTAGTAGCGCCTCCGAGCGCCTGCGGGTCCTGCGGGACGCGCATCCGGCCTTATGACAACATTCCGGTCGTGTCCTGGCTCGTGCTGCGTGGCCGTTGCCGCGATTGCCGGTCTGCAATCTCAGCGCGGTATCCGCTCGTGGAACTTGGCACGTCCCTCCTCTTCGCGGTTGTTGCGGTGAGATTCGGGACCGGATTGTTCGAAAGGGAGGTTGCAGTCGAAGCCTGGATCACGCTTGCGGCTTTCTTGTATCTCGCCTCCATTAGCGTCACACTCGCGCTCATCGACCTCGACACCCACTTGCTGCCGAACCGCATTGTGCTCCCCGGCTACGTCGTCGGCGCTCTGCTGCTCGGCGCAGCTGGTTTCGCCGGCGGCCACAGTGACGATATGGTCCGGGCGGGCTTGGGCTTGAGCATCCTCTGGGCCGTCTACCTCAGCCTCGGGCTCATTTACCGCGGAGGGATGGGCTTCGGTGACGTAAAACTTGCCGGCCTCCTTGGGCTTTTTCTCGGTTACCTCGGCTGGGGAGAACTCGTAGTCGGGGGATTTGCGGCATTCTTGCTAGGGGGCCTCTTCGCCGTTGGGCTCCTGCTCACGAGGCGAGCCAACCGCAAGAGCGGGATTCCGTTCGGACCGTGGATGCTGGCTGGAGCTTGGGTGGGAATCCTCCTCGGGGGCCCGCTATGGGACGGCTATCTGTCGCTCCTCGGTGTGGCGTAGGAATGATCATCATGACCGTCAGAGAGAGCAGGAACCAGTGGCAACGAGCGTTGTAGGGATAGACATCGGCAGCGTCTCACTGCGCGCCGTGGAGCTGTCCGACCCGGCCAAGGCGACGCCGACATTGCTGAGATATTTCGAGGTCCCGCTGCCCGAGGGCGCTGTCAGCCGCGGAGAAGTGATGGAGCCGAACACCGTCGCGAATGCGCTCAAGCAGTTGTGGTCCAAGGGCGGGTTCAAGTCGAAGGACGTCGTGCTCGGGATGGGAAACCAAAGGGTGCTCGCCCGAGACCTGACCGTTCCGAAGATGTCGCTCAAGCGCATCCGCGAGTCCCTACCATTCGAAGTACAGGACATGCTGCCTGTTCCTGTTGCTGACGCGTTGCTCGATTTCTATCCCATCTCTGAATCGACAGGGGAGCACGGTCCCGTGGTGAACGGTCTGCTCATCGCGGCCGTGAAAGGAGCAGTACTGGGCAACGTCAAAGCCGCTCAACTTGCAGGACTGACCACAGTTGACGTCGACCTCATCCCATTCGCGCTCAGCCGGGTCCTGGTGACGCGTCCGAAGATCGCCGGCACAGTGGCGCTACTCGACCTAGGGGCGAACACGAGCAGTGTGGTGATCGCCAAGGATGGCGTTCCGCAGTTCGTGAGAATCATTCCGACGGGTGGCAACGACCTCACCGAAGCTCTACGCAACGGGCTCGAAACGGACCCAGTTCGGGCCGAGTCGATCAAGCGCACCCTGGGCTTACCAACGGGCGCGGTTCCCGCCGAAGACCAGCCAGCAATTCACATCATTTACCAGATGACGAGCGAGCTGTTGACGAGTCTCCGTAACACCATCAATTATTACGGAAATACCCGCCCTACCTCTCCTGTGCAGCGAATCATGCTGTGTGGGGGAGGAGCGCTCCTGAGCGGGTTGCCCGCGGCCCTGGCGGAATTGACGCGCCTCGAGGTTTCCATGGCGGATCCGTTCTCGACCGTCACTCTGGCCCGCTCGGTCGATGGGGAGGCACTGCGAGGAAGCAGCTCAGCGTTCACCGTCGCGTTGGGCCTGGCGCTGGGGAGCGCGGCATGAGCAGCGAAGTCAACAAAGAAACGCTGGTCATCGGCGGCGAACCTCGGGTCGACCTGCTCCCACCGGAGGTGCGGAAAGAACGCCAGGCAAAGGCCACCCGTCGTCGGCTCGGCCTTGGCGTTGTCGGTCTGCTTTTGATCGCGGTGGTCGGGACCGGCGCCGCCACGGCGCTGGCAGTGGGGGCGCAGACGCAGCTCGCCAGCGAGCAGGCGCGCACCGCGGACCTGCTCATCCAGCAGGGCAAGTTCATCAAGGTGCGAAAGGTGCAGGACCAGGTGGATCTCGTTGTGGCGGCGCAGCAGGTTGGCGTGTCGACCGAAATTGACTGGAAAAAGTACCTCGAGAACGTCCAGCGCACGTTGCCTTCCGGCGTGACGATCAGCACGGTGAACGTTGACTCCGCTTCCCCCCTCGTCCTCTACACACAGGCAACCGCGCCGCTTCAAGGCGCACGCGTCGCGACGGTCGGATTCACGGCCACGAGCAAGGACCTTCCCGACGTACCAAAATGGCTGAACGCCCTCGCGACTTTGCCCGGTTTCGCGGATGCTCTGCCCGGTTCGGTCACCCTGAATGAGACCACCGGAGCCTACGCGGTCACCATCACCATGCACATCAACGACGCCGCTTTCGAGCAGCGCTTCGTCTCTGAAGGGAAGTAACCGTGGACAAGAACAGGCTATGGGTGATCGGCTCGGTGCTTGTCATGGCCGTTGTCGTGGCTTTCGGCTGGTTGCTCGGCGTCCAGCCGCAGCTTGCCGCAATCTCGGCGGCCGACAACGAAAGGGCAACTGTCGAAGCCACGAACGCGAGCCACGAAGTGTTGCTTGCCAAGCTCAAGAACGACTTCAAGGACATTGACCGGTTGAACACGCAGTTGGCTTCCCTCAGCCAGTCCGTGCCGAGCGGTACCGACATTCCTCCCTTCGTCGACCAGCTCGACGCACTCGCCAGCAAGGAGGGCGTCAGTCTCACGGGTATCACCGTTTCCGATGCCCAGCCATACACGCCAGTTGTGGCACCCGCCGCGCCGGTTGCGGCACCGGCTGCAGGGTCGACTCCGACCCCGACACCGACGCCTGCACCGAGCCCCGGTGCAACAACGGCCCCTGCTCCCGTGCTGACGGCTGGCGTCCCTCCTGTGACGAGCACGAAGATCACGGCCGAGAATTTCGCGGCGATGGCCGTGCAGATCACGATCAAGGGCAGCTACAGTAAGGTCCTCAACTTCGTCCATGGCCTGCAGACAGGAACGCGGTTGTTCCTGGTTTCGGGGCTGACCACCACAGCATCGGACCCTGTACTGGCGGACACGTCGAAGTCCCCGTCGGCGTCGACAGCGACGCCGGACACGAAGGGCGGAGTCAGCGCGACGATCTCCGGCCTCGTCTACGTGCTCGTAGCTCCCGCGAAGGCATCCGCCCCGGTGGCTGGCTGACGTTTGGCCGTCGGCGACGTTCGCCACGCGTGCCTCAGATTCCCCCGCGAGCTTCCCGAGCGCGGGCCGGACGGATTGCTAGGGTTGCTGCAGAGAACTACGGCCACTGAGCCATCGAGGAGTACAGCATGAGC
>DAINCT010000310.1:0-4807 GCA_036732245.1 Chloroflexota bacterium
TAGACCGGGCGATCGCCCTGGGGGACAAAAGAGACGGTGGTCTGCTGACCGCACTGGGCACACGTCGCGTCGTAGCGCTGTCGAGGCGCCCGGCTGCGCGGCCGGTTTGAGGAGCGCTCACGCGGTTTCTCGGCTGGAGGTTTGGCCACCTCACTTGAAGGATCGTTGATTCCAGCGGCTTCGACCGGCGTATTCTTCGGGACCGGTGGAGCGCCGAAGCGTTCGCGCTCGACTCGCACGCCAATCTGACGCTCGATGGCTTTCCACTTGTTTCCCTCGGCCGGAGTCAGAAGCGTGACCGCACTCCCGTGGCGGCCCATGCGGCCGGTGCGACCGAGGCGGTGGGTAAGCAGTTCGGCGTTTTCCGGCACGTCGTAGTTGATCACCTGCTCGATTGCCAGGATGTCCAGACCACGCGCCGCGACGTTGGTCGCCACCATGATCGGCGGGTTCCCACGACGGAAGCCACGCAGCACTCGTTCGCGCTGCATCTGATTCTGATTACCCTGAAGCGATGCCACCCCGTAGCCCAGGCCGGACAGTTGGCGTTCCAGACGCTCCACCCCAATCTTGGTGCGGCAGAAAATAACGACGTTGCCGTTTCCCCGCTCGTTCAGGAGGCTGGACAGAGCTTCAAGCTTGTTCCCCTGTGTGACCTCGATCACCGTGTGATCCACGCTTTCGTTGGGGCCGCGTTGCTCTTCATCCACCTTGATAAAGGCCGGCTCGTGCAGCCGGTGGCTGATGACCTCGTGGACCCAGGTAGGCACGGTAGCGGAGAACAATGCCATCTGGATTCGCCCGCTTGTCGTATCCAGGATGCGTTCGACATCCTGGCCAAAGCCTGCATCCAGCATCTGATCCGCCTCGTCAAGCACCAGATAGCGCAGGTTGCGTAGCGCCAGGGAGCCGCGATAGAGATGATCCAGGATACGTCCCGGCGTGCCGATGATAATCTGCGGTCCGGTGTTCAGGAGATCGAGTTGCGCGCTCATATCGCGCCCGCCGTAAATCTGTGCCGCCCGCAGCCTGCGGGTGGCGGCGATCACGTCCACCACGCGCGCTACCTGGCTGGCTAACTCCCGGGTGGGTACCAGGATGAGGGCCTGCGGAACGGCGAGTTCCGGATCACACAGGGAGAGCAGTGGTAACGAAAAGGCGAGTGTCTTGCCCGACCCGGTACGGGCCTGACCGACGACATCCCGCCCGGCCATCAACTCCGGGATGGCTGCTTCCTGGATGGGAGTCGGCTCGACCACTTCCATCCGGGTCAATACCTCGAGCGCTCTGCGATCGAGATTCATTTCTGCAAACGTTGTCAACTAGGGGTCCTTTCGTGGATGGTGGGCGTTCCGTCACCAACATTCACGGGAACACCCTATAAAAAAAGCCATCAAGCTCCAGCGGCTTGATGGACTTGCGCGACCGGCTCTGAGCCGTTCGGGCTGTTGTGCCTCGATACATACAATCAAGTATAGCAAAAATCGACCGCCTTCGTACGGTTGCTCGTCACTCGATTCGAAGGACCGCCTTGCCGTGCACACGGCGCTCCCGCAGAGCGGCAAAAGCGGAGTGTGCGTCGTTCCAATCGGTCACCAGATCGAGCTGCACCTCGAGCCGGCTGTCGGCGGCCAATTCCGCCAGGTAGGCGAGATCGTCCCGATAGTCCGGCGGCTGGTTCGGAGCGAGGATCAAGAATCCCTGGAGGCGAGCACCATGCCGGGTATAGAAGGTGTTGATCGTGAAGGTCGTCTCCTCTCTCGACGAATTGCCGAAGGCGACGATCAACCCACCAAGACGTACCAACCCCAGTGCGGTGGCCAGTGACGCGCCGCCGACCGACTCGAGAATGATGTCGTATGGCTCCAGGGATGGATCAAGGGCGAGAATCACCTGCTCCGCCCCCAGTTCGCGCAGTCCCTTCCCTCGAGGTTCGCTGCCGACTACGCCCGTAACATGGGCTCCGCCGTGAGCGGCCAATTGCACCGCGAAGCGGCCCACACCGCCGGCTGCCCCCGTGATCAGGATCCGCTTTCCCAGCAGGGGGTCGATCCGCAGCATCCGCACCGCCGTAATGCCGGCTACCGGCAGCGCTGCGGCAGCTTCAAAAGAAAGAGAGTCGGGAATCGGCGCCAGACGGAGCGTACTCACTGCCACGTGCTCGGCCCAGGCACCGCCCATGACAAAGCCAACCACGCGCGCACCTTCGGCCGGACCGCTCCCGTCCGCGGCCGCGCGCTCGACCGTGCCGGCCAGATCCCAACCGAACCGCGCGCCGTCCTCAGCCAGGGGGAGTCGGTGCAGCTCACCACGATTGAGCGAGATCGCGTGCACTCTCACGAGCGCTTCGTTCGGTGTGGGAGCCGGCTCGGGCACATTTCGTAGTTCGACATGTTCCGGCGCGGAGGTTGATGCAACAAGGGCTCGCATACTGAGTTACTCCTACCTTGGGCTATGGACGCGCGGTGTCGGAAGACGGCCACGGCTGGGATTTCGTCGTTACCTTTCTTCTATACTCGCTCATTCCGAGGACTCACTCGGCGGATGGTTACGGTGTGTGCTCAGGGGGACATGTCGGTGAGACTGACGGAAGACGCTGCAGGGGATACGCGCTTCTGGCTGCACGCAGACCACCTGCTTGCTACCAACACATTTGTCGTGGATCGACCGCGGGAGAGCAGGCATCCGAGCCACCCGGACTTCGAATATCCGCTCGATTACGGGTATCTGCAGGATACATCCGCCGCGGATGGCGGGGGCATCGATGCCTGGCGCGGCAGCCTCGACGAGCAGCGCGTCACGGCAGTAATCATCACCGTAGATCTCCTCAAGCGTGACGTCGAGTTGAAGCTACTCGTGGGATGTACGGACGAAGAAGCAAACCTGGCACTTGCGGCGCATCAAACAGGCTCCCTTGCTGCTCTCCTGGTCGCCCGTCCCAGTGAACGGGCCGAGGCATTTTCCTCGACTCCGGACGTCGCTTCCATCTATGAGGTTGAATTGGTGCAGCTCGAGCCTCAGCCGGTGGCCGCGATCCGCGCCATCGCCACACAGTCGGAAATCGTTTCGACCTTCAAGATCCTGGCGCCCGAGATCGTCGACTACCTGCAGGAGAACGGAGTTTCATCCACGGGAGCACCGTATGTACGGTACTTTCATAGCGGGGCAGATCGAGTCGATTTAGAAGTAGGCGTGATGATTTCAGGCGCTTTTGATGGCAACTCGCGCATCGAACTGGGAGAACTTCCGGGTGGCCAGGTGACAACCCTCACGCACACCGGTCCCTTTGAGGAACTGCCTTCCGCGTATACAGCGTTGGTCGAGTGGATCCAGGCTCAGGGACGCATCACGGTCAATTCTCCGTGGGAGGTGTACCTGACGTATCCCATGGATGATTTCGATTCTACTGAACGGAGGACGCAGATCTACTGGCCGATTCTGTAGGTGCCGCCCACCGGTGTGAAACGCCGGACGAATCTACAGCTTAGCCGCTTATCCCTCGGCGCGAATGTCGGCGGCTACAACCTCGTCCATCGAATTCAGGTCGATCACGTCGCCCTCACGTGCGATCGAGATATCGACGCCGCGCAAAGCTAAGCGACGAGCTTCTTCGGCCAGCGCCTCGACCTGTTCGTCATTATGGGTCGGGTCGTGGTGAAATACGACGAGTTCGCGGACACCCGCCTCCCGTGCAACGCGCACCGCTTGTCGGGGCGTGGAGTGCCCCCATCCGCGTTTGCCGGCGTATTCTGGCTCGGTGTACTGACAGTCGTGGACCAGAATATCGGCGTCCGAGGCAAGGTCCATAATGTTGGTCAACTGATCACGGGGCGCCACATCGACTTCGTTGTCACTGATGTAGACAAATACGGAATCGTCTGCTTCGATTCGGTAACCCAACGTAACGCTGGGATGGCTCAGGCGCGTGGACGTAATCGTGGCAGAACCGAGCCGGAACGGTGCGTGCGGTACCACTTCGAACCCGGTTAGCGCGGACATCTGGGACATAGTGGCCGGGAAATACGGAGAAACCATCTGATCCGAAAGGTATTCATTTGGCCCTGCGCCGTTAAACTCCGGTCCCAGGACGCGCCATTTGCTGCCCGGCAAGTAGACGGAATCGAAAAAAGGGAACCCTTGAATATGGTCCCAGTGGTAATGCGAGAGCAGGAGTGTGCCGTGAGCCGCACCGAGCGACTTCCCGAGAGCGCGGATCCCGCTACCGGCATCCAGTACGATTAACGTTCCATCGTCCAGAGTTACTTCGACACACGACGTGTTACCGCCATAGCGAATGGTTGAAGGGCCGGGAGACGGTATCGACCCACGAGTTCCCCAAAATCGTATCTTCATGCAGACCTGTATCCTACCAAGTATCCTTCTTAGTCTGCATGTTTCGAGCCAGGCTGTGCAGTGATCTACTTCACGTTTTATAAAGTCTGGCTGGGCATCCGCCGGGGACTGAGAAACGGTAGCCCTTGTCGAAGCGAAAGGACCCCTGTTCGGCACATCCGCACACCATTGGACTAGCCATGAATGAAAGCATTCGATGAGTCGCTCCTCGTACTACATCGCACACGTGGTGCCCGGTCTGGAAGCGGTTGCCGAGGCGGAGATCGTCGGCGCACTGGA
The DNA here is from genome assembly GCA_036732245.1 of Chloroflexota bacterium. Taxonomy (GTDB): domain Bacteria; phylum Chloroflexota; class UBA5177; order UBA5177; family UBA5177; genus JANWJD01. The sequence goes on from DAINCT010000310.1 coordinate 4,633, forward strand.
AGCCGAGCGCCCGTTTCGTGTCCTGCGCGAGTTCGATGAGCGGACCAGCATGATGATCTTTCGCTACGCTGGGTCGCCGTCAGCCCTGCTCACGTTGGGGACGGTCGAGGATGTCTTCGCCCTGGCCGCCGAGTCGGACACCGTGCCCTCCAGTCGCGCCGGACTTGCGGCCGTC
>DAINCT010000310.1:4817-5195 GCA_036732245.1 Chloroflexota bacterium
GTCCGAGCCGCCGTGGCACGAGCACCGGCATTCGCGGGAGCGGTCGATCGGGCGTTTACGGTTCGCCCGCATCGAAAGGGAAAGACAACCTTTCGGGTGATCGCCCGGAAATCGGGAGACCATGCCTTCCGGCGAGTTGACCTACAGAAGGCGGTCGAATTGGGCGTGGTGGATCGTCTTCCGGCCTGGCGCCTGGTGGAGGACGACGCGCAGATTGAGGTCTGGGTGAGTTTAATCGGCGCTCATCTGATCCTCGGGATTCGTCTGTCCGATGGCACGATGCGGCAGCGTGACTACCGGAAAGCAAGTCTGCCTGCCGCACTCAAGCCGACGGTGGGACGCGCCATGACAATGCTCTCGAATCCACTGGACGACGAT
>DAINCT010000311.1:0-5171 GCA_036732245.1 Chloroflexota bacterium
CCAGCCCCAGCATGGAATAGGCCAGCTTGCTCTTGGACGGCGCCGTGAAGACGAAAGTGCGGGAGTTCCATGAGAGGTAGCGAATTTGGATCATGGACTTTCCGCGATTGGAAACTTCGCCGCTATGGTACGCGGATGAAACCCTCTTTGTACCTGTGCGGGAATGAAAACCCACACTATAGTGGTAGACAAAGGGGGTGCGTGTGGACGACGAACGCGAAGTGCTATCGATGTCGACGCTGGCAGTTCATGGCAGAGAACGCCGGCCTGGACCGGAGGGCTCCGTAGTCTTTCCGATCTACCAAGGAACGGTGTACACGGTGCCGGAGGGCACCGGCTATCACGACATCCGGTATATCCGGCTCAACTCGACACCCTCACAGGTATATCTGCATGAGAAACTGGCGGCGCTAGAGGGCGGGGAGGCGGCCGTCGCAACCGCGTCCGGCATGGCGGCGATTACCACGACGCTGCTCTCCCTGCTGCAGGCGGGCGACCACTTCATCGTGATTGATACGCTCTACGGAGGCACACTGGACTTCATCACCCAGGAGGCCGAGAGGCTGGGGTGGTCATACACGTTCGTCGATCCACAGCGGCCAGAGACGTGGGAGGCGGCGCTGACCGACCGCACGCGCATCTTCTATGCAGAAACGATCACCAATCCGCTAGTGCGGGTGCCGCGGCTGGAGGAGATCGTGGCGTTCTGCCAGCGGGCGGGGCTGGTGTCGGTGATCGACAACACGTTCGCCTCGCCGATCAATTTCCGGCCGCTAGAGTGGGGCTTCGATATCGCCTGCCATAGCGCCACCAAGTACCTGAACGGCCATTCGGATATCGCGGCCGGATGCGCGATCGGTTGCACCAAGCTGGTGGAGCGAATCCGGCACCGGCTCAATCACTTCGGTGGCACGCTGGATCCGCACGCGGGATTCCTGCTGGCGCGAGGCATCAAGACGCTGGCGCTGCGTGTGGCGGCGCAGAACGCGAACGCGATGGTGATCGCGGAGTTCCTGAATAGCCACGATGCGGTGCGCGAGGTAAATTATCCGGGTCTGGCCTCGCATCCCGATCACGCGTACGCGGCGCAGCTGCTGTCCGGCTTTGGCGGGATGCTGAGCTTTCGTCTGTCCGGTGGGTCGGAGGCGGCCGACCGGATGCTCGATGCGCTGCGGCTTCCGACGAACGCACCGAGCCTCGGCGGGGTTGAGTCGTTAATCACGCAGCCGGCGAAGACCTCACATGCGGGCATGCAGCGCGAGGATCGCGAGCGGATCGGTATCACGGATGATCTCGTGCGTTTCAGCGTGGGAATCGAGGGTGTGGAGGATCTGATCGCGGATTTGAGGCAGGCGCTGGAGGTGGCGGCGCGGGTCGCTGTGGGGTAAGACTCAGTAGCACTGCATGCCGACCGTCCCCTCCGGCGCAGCACCCCCTTTCAGGTCTCAGATGCGCGACTTTACGCAGCAGCCGGCTTTCATCGGGCGCCACCTTCCGGTCGGCGCCCAGATCGGCCCAGCACCGGACGAGGCCGCGCTGGATCCGCTTCCAGGTGTCCTTGTCGGCGGATGGCTCGGACAGGAGGTAGACCACATGCAGGCCGTAGCCACTGGACACGATGAAGGATGGCGCCGGCCGGTCGGCCTCGTGTAATTGAGCGATCGCGCTTTCCGGTGTCTCTCCTTCCGGGAGGTCGAGATCCACGTAGCAGGCGGTGATCTGTTCCACCGCGTCCTTGCCCTTGCCCTCGTGGGCGCGTGGGTTCATACCGAGAAAGACTTCGGCGCCGTTCCGATCGTGCGCATCGGCCCAGTCGACCGCGGTCTCCAGCCGATCGTAGATCAGGCCGTCCGCCGTCTTCGAGGCGATGATGAAAAAGGAGCCACGCGGCTCCATCGCCCTACCACCGGAACGGTGAAGCGCCCGCAACTCCCAGAAGCCGGCATGACACGCCACCAGTCGCAGATGCGCCAGGGTCTGCTCGCGATCCTTGAGCACGATGCTCCCCCATATGTAGTAGCTTGCCCCTCTGGAGAGCATCATATCTAGTACATGCGTTCTAATTCAAGGATAAGGAAAAAGGCCTCGGCGCCAGGTGTTAAGACGTCGCGGCCTCCAGGTCCGCCTTTCGCGAAGCGTCGTCCATACGCGCGTCAGCCAGCCTTGGACTCTTCTGTTGCTTCGGGGCCTCCTGGAACAAGGGGGCGGTCACGTGCCTGCCGCACAAAGTACGCACTGCACCGTAACTGTTGGCGTATCTGCGTCACAGTCAAACCCTGTGCAAGGAGCCGCCGGGCGAGTTCTTCCTTCTCGCGCAGCAGGGCATGGGTCTGCGACTGGGGAGCATAGCGAGACATAGGTCGATCCTCTCCTTATCGCATCCCCATCAACCCTATGGTTGGACCTTGGTAACGTCTATGGGTCTAAAGGAGAAACCCCCGTGACGCGCGGCGAGACTCTGGACGCGCAAAAGAGGCCCCGGCGCCGATCTCTTCACGTTCACAGATCCACAGAACGAGGAAGCAACCGTACGGCGATGGTCTCCAGTCCTTGCAGAGCTTGGAATCGAGGTCCTGGGGGTGAGAGACGTGCCAGCCAACCCAGTCCGCGTAAACGTAGATGACGTGGAGTGGGAAATTAAGGTGATGGGTGCTGAAACCTACCAGGTGCCGCTGAACGTGTATCACATCATCCTGGCCGCGGAAGAGCACAATGTGCCCTTTGGCTACTACCTCTGGGGTGAGGAACAGTTCCAGCGGCCGATGTTTGTTCCTAGTCGCTGGCTGGTCAGGTTCAGGATTTCGACTATCGAGGCTGGCGACATTGCCCAGATGCAGCGGCTATGGCCGCCGTGTTCGGGTTCATTTTGCACGGACGGTGGAGTCCCCAGGCCGCTCCAACAGCGCCAAAACCTCAAACTGACCAACCAGCGCTAGAGAAACGACTGGACCAATGAGGACTGCCCTAATCGCGGTCAGGAACCGGACAAGAGATCCGACGCCGGCCAGTCTCCCACCAATCGGCCTGGCCCCGCCTCGAAGAACCCACCTTGCTCAGCAAGCGCCTGATACTTTTGGGGGTTCGCTGCAATGTCCTGGTCTACTTGATCGAAAGCTGCATAGCTCTCCAACTCTCGCCAGACCTCGATCTGAAACTCGCCCCCTAGCCCGAACTGGGTCGCGTAGGCGCTCACCGACTTGACACCGGGAGCCGATTCGTAGAGGGGCTTGCCCCTCTCCGTCCATCACTTCTCACCCTCGACACGCTTGCCCGGCCGCGCCTTGAACGTGACCACATGAAACACGCTCCACGCGTCTTGCTCCTCTGCGCTCGTTATCGTCGAACGATCTCTCGCGTGATCTGACCGGCGCTCATGGACGATCGGTCCCGGTGCGTATGGCTTCGACGGCAATGGAGAACTCGACGTCATGATCGACGAGCAGACCGCCGACCTCCTGGATGCACTCCTGGGTCAGACCGAAGTCGCGCCGACGTATTACGTCACGGCGCGAATCGGACCGAGCAAAATTGCGTCAATCTGCGGCAGACATTGCGTCGCATGCTCAGGCTTTGCAAAACTCGAACAAATCTTCGCTGACCTGGTCCTTGAGCGTCGTGCACAGACCGTGCGGGGCACCCTGGTAGACCTTCAGGGTCGCGCCCTTAATGAGCTTGGACTGGAGCAGGCCGGCGTTAGCGAACGGCACGATCTGGTCGTCGTCGCCCTGCATGATGAGCGTCGGTACGTCAAACTTCTTCAGGTCCTCGGTTTGATCCGTCTCGGAGAACGCCTTGATGCAGAAGTATGCGGCAGGGTAGCCCGCCAACATTCCCTGCAGCCAGAATGACTCGCGCACCCCTTCCGAGACCTTCGCGCCTGGGCGGTTGTAGCCGTAGAACGCCAGGCTGAGATCCTTCCAGAATTGCGAGCGGTCGGCGTGAACGCTCGCGCGGAGACCATCAAAGACCTCGATGGGCAAGCCGCCGGGATTGGCCGGTGTCTTCAGCATCAGAGGCGGGACGGCGCTGATCAATACGGCCTTGGCCACACGATTCGTACCGTGCCGGGCGATATAACGAGCAACTTCCCCGCCGCCCGTGGAATGGCCGACATGGATGGCATTCGTGAGATCGAGCGCCTGGACGAGCTCCGCGAGGTCGTCGGCGTACGTGTCCATGTCGTTGCCGGTCCACGGCTGGCTCGAACGTCCGTGGCCGCGGCGGTCATGCGCGACGCAGCGAAATCCGCGCGAAGCGAGAAAGAACATCTGGTCTTCGAACGCATCCGCGGACAGCGGCCAGCCGTGGCTGAAGACCACCGGCTGCCCGGCGCCCCAGTCGTTGTAGTAAATCTGCGTGCCGTCCTTGGTTGTGATCGTTCTCAAGGTATTCTCCTTCTGCTTGAGAAATAGCCCGGTGACCGGCGGCACGCGCATGGCGCCACTTCCCCGTCCGGACGACTTCTTCCACTATGCCGGCCGCGCGTCTTTCTCGCGGGTGTTGGGCTCGGCTTCGACCGGGCGGGTGTTTCCGCTCTCGGCGGCATCCTCAGCTTCGGTGAACGGATTGTCGTACTCCTCGCCGTGCAGGCCCGCTTTGAATGCTCGAATGGTTTCTTTCGCCAACTCTTCTTCGGCTTCCACGTCGTGTGCCCTCCGCATGTGTGATTGTTCGGCTTCTCTCAAGATTGACATTTCTCGGTCTTCCTGTGCGCTGGGCGGAACTGTGAGTCTAGTCAGGACCAACAATGCGCACCTGATGTTCTTCGATCGTCGGACCACTTGGTGCTGGTGTATCCCTGGGGACAGGTCGCCCGTCCTGATAGAAGACACCGAGCTCATCGCGCATCCGCATGGAGGGATTGCCCTTGGGGAAGGCAGCACGAGCAACGCGGGCAGTCTCATCGGGGATCGGATCGATGGGGTGGGGATGCAGGGACATGACGAGCTCCAAGGTGAGATGTGTGCCATGATTCCACCACACCTACAGGCCTACCGGCAATTCGCCAACAGTATCACTCTTTGTGGGACACCCCGTGACGTAGGGTGTCCCACAAGTTCTTGCGGCGTGAGGGTAGACAGGGGAGTCGGGGTTCAGTACGGTGGAAGCTATCCCCTACCTGGCAGTACAGTGTTCGGGTCGACGGTGCAGTGAGGGTCACTGCTTGCGGT
>DAINCT010000312.1:0-5153 GCA_036732245.1 Chloroflexota bacterium
CGCGGCCGAGGGCATCCACACGGTACTGGTCACGGCGACCCGCGGTGAAGAGGGCGAGATCCACGATCCCGATCTGGATCCGGAGGAGGCCCGCCATCGACTCGGCGCCATTCGGGAGGCGGAATTACGCCGGGCCGTCAGTATTCTCGGGGTGGATGAACTCCATTTTCTGGGCTATCGCGACTCAGGCATGGCGGGAACGCCCGAGAACGAGAACCCGCACAACTTTCACCATGCAGATATAGAGGAAGCAACGGGGCGGGTGGTGCGGCTGATCCGCCAGACCCGGCCGGATGTGATCGTCACCTATGACGAGCGGGGCGGCTATGGACACCCCGATCACATCGCCACCCATCGCGCCGCGGTCGCAGCATTTGATGCGGCGGCCGACCCGGAACGATTTCCCGACCCCGAGCTCGCCCCCTGGCAGCCACGCAAGCTGTACTACGGCGCGTTCGCGCGTTCCACCTTCGATCGCATGCAGCGGCTGTTTCGCGAGGCCAATCCCGAGGGCCAGATCGAGCTACCGGAGGAAGATTTTTCCACCTTCACGGTGCCGGATGAGGCCATAACGACCTCGGTCGATGTGCATCCATACCTGCTCCAGAAGCAGGCCGCATTGCGTGCCCATCGGACCCAGATCGCCCAGGACAACCCGTTTCTCACGATGACGGATGAGACCGCGCAGGAGCTGGTGGCGTTCGAGGCCTTCATCCTGGTCCGCTCCCTGGTTCCCGTCCCGGAGCGCGAGGACGATCTCTTCGCCGGACTCCGCACTCCCGTCAACACGAATCGCGGCGTCATCACGAGCGGCGTCTAACACTCGATCCATTTTTGCCGACTTAGAATCAGGACAGTACCGATGGCCACAGCGCAACTCCAGCCACTCGATTACGCGGACAGCTCGCCGGAAGAATCGATCCATGCCCTGGCCCCCGTCCGTCCCGCCTGGCCTTCTGCCTGGCAGTGGGCACTCTTCGCGCTTCAGGTGTTCCTGGTATCCATGGTCGAGGTCGGCGACGATATCTTGCGGGGCAACTTCTGGCGACCGAACTCGCACGAGGCGTTAAACAATGCGCGTGACGTGGCGACCTTCGAGGCGAGCCACGGCTTCTTCGTGGAGCCGTCCCTGCAGCACTTCTTCCAGCAATCACACCATCTCTGGGGTTTCGTGCTCACCTGGACCGCCGTGACGCATCTGGCCGATGATGTCTACGCCTTCTGCCACATCTTTGTCACGCTGGCCGTCGTGGCGTGGCTGTTTGTGGATCATCGCGGCCGCTTCGTGCTGGTGCGCAATGTCGTCTTCCTGACGAACACGTTGGCGCTGGTGGGATACGAACTCTTTCCTATGGCGCCGCCGCGCCTGGCCTCGGGACTCCAGTACGCCGGTCACAGCGTCCATTTCCAGGATACGATGCGCCATGTGCTGGGAACCGGCACCTTGAACGGGACACCGATCGCCTACAACCCGTTCTCGGCCATGCCCAGCCTCCATGTGGCCTGGGCGCTCATCGTGGGAGCCTGCCTCCTGCTCATCGCACACAACCCGCTGATCAGGATCCTGGGCGTGATCTATCCGATTCTGATGATCTTCACCGTCGTGATCACGGCCAATCACTTCCTGCTCGATGCCGTCGGAGCCGCGGTCGCCGCCGCCCTGGCGACGGTGCTGGCCCTGGGGCTGCAGGCCCTGGCCGGCCGCCTGCGTCGCCCCCAGGCACGGCTCCGCCTCTGCCCGCACACTACCTCGCGAAGTTCCTGAAGGGTCTCGGCCGTCGTAGCTCGGCGCTCCGTCGCCGAGGCTCGTCCCTTGGTAACCATGTCTCGGTCGTGGAGGCAGGGCCCCGCGCCTGGCTTCCCACGCTCCCCACAGTATTACCGGTTCGACCTGCTTATACGACCCGCGGGTGCCTTCCCCGTTCTGGTCGTATAAAACTCTCCCACTCTATTCGTTCCCGGGAATGTCTGCTCGTTGGACACACGCCGGGGACGGAGCCCCGGCCTACGTAGCCTGGTCGTACGGTATACACCCCGAAATGCGTTCTACGTGCTGGGCGTCCCTCCCGAGGTGGATCCGCCGTTGGAACCGGCGGCCGGCGCGCCGGTGACCTGACCCGTCACGCCGCCGTTATTGTCCAGTTGGAAACGGCTGACGATTTGGACGGTTCGCCCGGGAAGCTTACAGCTGGCATCGAGCATGTCGGGTGGCCGATACGTTACAGCGCCCGAACAGTTCCAGGCCAGCGAGGTTGGCGTGGCGGAAAACGTCCCCCGTACGAACTGCGTGCCACCCTGCGCTTGCGCCAGCAGCAACCCGTAGCTAATGGTCAGGGGCGGATTACCGCTGGTGGTAAGATGCATGTTCAGCAGGGAGGTTCCAGGCTGAAGCTGTGGTGTCGTTTGGTCGACCTGTGCCGTGCCGGTAATTGCCTCCTGGAACGTGCGGGGCAGGACGATTATGACTGCCGCCACCGGAGTGGCATTGTCACCCGGCAGATGCAGGCTCTGAGCCCGGGCCGCCCAACCGCGTGCATCGGGACCGATCGAGGTGAGAAAACCCGCGATCACCAGCGATGCGGCCAGGCCGAGGACTACCCGTGGGCGCCAGCGCGGCGGATCACCCAGCGGGATCGGGACGCCGCCGAACCGGATGGCGAGCAGACCGGTGATGAGCAACGCACTGCCCGCATAGATGCCGGTAGCCCAGGGCGCACGCGTGTCGCTGCCGGTGGTGATGCCGTGTATCAACGCCAGTAGCCACACGGCAAACCCTGCATAGTGCATGGTGCGCCAGGCTCGGTAGCCGATAAAGCGTTTGAGGTATGAGGAAATCGCGAGTGCCACGCCCAGATACATGGCCACGATGCCGAGGCTGAGCCATACCGGCCGGTAGGTCGACACCAACGGGATCAGGATACCGGCCAGACTGAACTGTATAAAGGAATCCAACAGTACGCTGGTGATGTGAATCAGCAGGAAGATGCCGGCCACCAGTTGCACGAAGGGATGAAGCTCGTTCGTGATGAAGCGTGGCCAGGCGTCGGTGCGCCACTTCAACGACAGAAGAATTCCCAGCGACACCGCTACCGTGAGCAAGATGAAGACGGTGAAACCTGCGCCCCGGGAGATATACCAGTAGATCGTGGCGCTGCCGGGACTTACCAGAGCAAGGGTTGGTGCCGGCACCCGGTCAGCTCCTCGGCCAGTCTCGCGTCGTGCTTACCGTCTCGTCGTGGTGGATGGCGATGCCGTGCAGCCCCAGTTCCTGTAGGAGCTCGATGCCGGCATCCCCCAGTACCAGGGTCGCTTTGGCTGCCACATCCGCCTGCACGCAGGTGCGGGCGACCACGCTGACCGTACGGAACGGACCGTCACTCGGCCGGCGCGTGCGCGGATCGATCACGTGATGCTGCTCCCGGCCGTCACTGATCCAGCGTCGCTTCGAAATGGTGCTGGTTGCGAGCGCCGAGTCGACGATGGACACCGTTTCCCCGGCGCGTTCCCCCCCATCCTCCAGTGCGATGGTCCATCCACTACCCGAGCCGGGAGTACCGCGTACTGCGATATCGCCCCCGGCGTTGATGCAGCGATGGGGCGTGTCGGCGGTTCGCTCGATCGCCAGATCGACGGCGAAGCCCTTGCCGATACCGCCCAGGTCGATCCGGCTGCCGGGACGAAGCGTGATGGTCGATCGCGCCGGATCGAGTCGCACGGAGCGGTAATCGATACTGGACGGTGCTTCGAGCAGCGCCACGCCGCCACTCGATCGACGCACGTTTAGGTGCTCGAAGGAACGATCGTAGCCGGCCGATTCGAGCGCCGGCAAAATCGTGGGATCGAAAGCGCCGGCCGTGGCTCGTGCGGCGTCGAGCGCCAGCTTCACCACCCGGAAGAGGAGTGGGGAGGCAGTGAACGGCGTGCCTCCCGAACGGTTGAGCGCGCACAATTCGCTCTCGGGACGGAAGCGTGAGAGACAGTCTTCCACGGTCTCGAACGTCGTGCGGGCCGTCTCGACCGTGTCCTCGAAATAGGGAGCGTCGTCCGGCGCCAGGACGGAGATATCGGTGTTCATCGCCCGGAAGGTGGACGTTCTCACCTCACGACCCTCCGGATGACGTCTGGGCGCCGCCATTACCGGGCTGAGGGGGTGCAAACGAACCGCCCACCGAGAAGAAGGCACCGTTGTTGGACTGCTCCAGTCTGGTCACCTGCTGATCGGCCGACACCACGCTCGAATGCGCATGGGTGCCACCCGCTTGCGCCGCCAGCCCGGAGAAAAAGGTCGTGGCGATCAGGCCTGAGACGGCCGCTGCTACCTTAAGCTTCTTGGTCTTGGCCAGCCGGGCCGCGCGATCCAGGTGGACCTTCGCACGCCGGACCGTCGGTTCCTTGGATGGGGTGGGTCGGGCAAAGATCTGTCGGTTCTGCGAATCGCTCATACTGGTACGGTTGCTCCTACGACCTGCCTCTATTACGCGTAAGCGGGTCGCTCTCTCCCTATTGTGCGGTACCTACTTTGGAATTGCCTTAGAACGCGGATTTCCATCACGGCTGGCACAATGGGTGAGACGGCGCCAGCGGATGTGAAGGAGAATCACCGTGACGACGACCACCACGCCATCGCTCACCCAGCGGCCGACCTGGCAAGCGCTCCAGACCCACCACGACGAGATCAAGGACCGTCACCTGCGCGAGCTGTTCGCCGAGGATCCGGAACGAGGCGAGCGCTTCGCTGTGGAGGATGTGGGGATCTATCTCGACTACTCCAAAAACCGCATTACTGCTGAAACGGTGCGCCTCCTGATCGAACTCGCCGCAGACTGTGGGCTGCAAGAGCGAATCGAAGCCATGTTTCGTGGCGAGAAGATTAACGTCACCGAGCATCGGTCGGTGCTGCACGTGGCTCTGCGCGCTCCCCGTGACGAGGTGATCGAGGTCGACGGCAAGAATGTGGTGCCTGAGGTCCATGCCGTGCTCGACAAGATGGCGCGTTTCGCCGATCGGGTGCGAAGTGGTGAATGGAAAGGTTATACCGGCCGGCCGATTCGCGCGGTGGTCAATATCGGCATCGGCGGCTCGGACCTCGGACCCGTCATGGCCTACGAAGCGCTGAAGTACTACAGCGACCGGGAGATCGCCTTCCGGTTCGT